>JAFKKL010000238.1 GCA_017305595.1 Hyphomicrobiales bacterium
ATCTGGTCGTACGCCGTGAACGTCGCGCCGCCAGCTTCCGCCAGAACCTTGGTGATCGCCGCCGTCAGCGACGTCTTGCCGTGGTCGACGTGACCGATCGTCCCAATGTTACAATGCGGCTTCGTGCGTTCAAACTTCTCTTTGGCCATGATACTCTCCGTTCAGGCGTTGATCATCGTCACCGACGATCAGGCAAACTTCTTCTGGACTTCGGCCGACACGTTGGCCGGCGCTTCAGCGTAGTGATCGAACTGCATGGTGAAGGTCGCGCGACCCTGGCTCATCGAGCGCAGGTTGTTCACGTAACCGAACATGTTCATGAGCGGCACCATCGCGTTGATGACGTTGGCGTTGCCACGCATGTCCTGGCCCTGGATCTGGCCACGGCGGGAGTTGAGATCGCCGATGACCGAACCGGTGTAGTCTTCCGGCGTCACCACCTCGACCTTCATGATCGGCTCGAGCAGCACCGACTTGCCCTTCTGCAAGGCATCGCGGAACGCTGCGCGCGAGGCGATTTCGAAGGCCAGCGCCGACGAGTCGACGTCGTGATAGGCACCGTCGATCAGCGACACCTTGACGTCGACGACCGGGAAGCCGGCGACCACGCCCGAGGTCATCACGCTCTGCAGACCCTTTTCGACGCCGGGGATGTATTCCTTCGGCACAGCACCGCCGACGATCTTGGACTCGAACTGGAAGCCCGCGCCCGGCTCGGTCGGCTCGACGATGAACTTGACCCGCGCGAACTGGCCGGTACCACCGGTCTGCTTCTTGTGGGTGTAGTCGACTTCCGCCGGCTTGGTAATCTTCTCGCGGAACGCCACCTGCGGCGCGCCGATGTTGGCGTCGACCTTGTAGGTGCGACGAAGAATGTCGACCTTGATGTCGAGATGCAGTTCGCCCATTCCCTTGAGAATGGTCTGACCGGACTCGTGGTCGGTGGAGACGCGGAACGACGGATCTTCCGCCGCCAGCTTCGCCAGCGCGACGCCGAGCTTCTCCTGGTCGGCCTTCGACTTCGGCTCGATCGCGATCTCGATCACCGGATCGGGGAATTCCATCTTTTCAAGGATGACCGGATGATCCGGATCGCACAGCGTGTCGCCGGTGCGCGCTTCCTTGAGACCCGCCAGCGCGACGATGTCGCCGGCATAGGCTTCCTTGATGTCTTCGCGGTTGTTCGCATGCATCAGGAGCATGCGGCCGATACGCTCTTTCTTCTCGCGGGTCGAGTTGACGACACCGGTGCCGCTCTGCAGCACGCCCGAGTAGATACGGCAGAAGGTGATGGTGCCGACGAACGGGTCGTCCATGATCTTGAACGCCAGAAGCGACATCGGCTCCTTGTCGTCGGCGTGACGCAGCACTTCGTTGCCAGCTTCGTCGGTGCCCTTGATCGCCGGCACGTCGAGCGGCGACGGCAGGAAGTCGACAACGGCGTCGAGCAGCGGCTGCACGCCCTTGTTCTTGAACGCGGTGCCGCACAGCACCGGATAGAACGCACCCGTGATCACCGCCTTGCGGATCAGCTTCTTCAGCAGCGCCTCGTCGGGCTCGGTGCCGTCGAGATAGGCGGCCATGGCATCGTCGTCGAGCTCGACGGCGGCTTCCACCAGCTTCTCGCGGTATTCCTTCGCCTTGTCGGCGAGGTCGGCCGGAATCTCCTCGATGTCGTACATCGCACCGGCGGATTCGTTATTCCACACCAGCGCCTTCATGCGGACGAGGTCGATCATGCCCTTGAAGGCACTTTCCGCACCGATCGGCAGTTGCAGCGCAATCGGCTTGGCGCCGAGGCGGTCGACGATGTCGGACAGGCACTTGTAGAAATCGGCGCCGGTCTTATCCATCTTGTTGGCGAAGACGATGCGCGGCACCTTGTACTTGTCGCCCTGACGCCACACGGTCTCGGTCTGCGGCTCGACGCCCTGATTGGAGTCGAGCACGCACACAGCGCCGTCGAGCACGCGCAGCGAACGCTCGACTTCGATGGTGAAGTCGACGTGGCCGGGAGTGTCGATGATGTTCAGACGCTTGCCGTTCCAGAACGCAGTGGTCGCGGCGGACGTGATGGTGATGCCACGCTCCTGCTCCTGCGCCATCCAGTCCATCGTCGCGGCGCCCTCGTGGGTCTCGCCGATCTTATGGTTCCGGCCGGTGTAGAACAGAATCCGTTCGGTGGTCGTGGTCTTGCCGGCGTCGATATGCGCCATGATACCGAAGTTACGGTAGTCCTCGATGGCATGTTGGCGGGGCATGTGCGTGTCCTTAAATGTCCGTTCGGGTCGCCGTTACCAGCGATAGTGCGAGAACGCGCGGTTGGCTTCCGCCATCTTGTGCACGTCTTCCCGCTTCTTGACTGCGTTGCCCCGGTTGTTCGACGCGTCGAGCAGTTCAGCCGAGAGCCGCTCCGTCATCGTCTTCTCGTTGCGCCCCCGCGCAGCCGCGATCAGCCAGCGAATGCCCAGCGCCTGACGGCGGGTCGAGCGAACTTCCACCGGCACCTGATAGGTGGCGCCGCCGACGCGACGCGACCGGACTTCGATGGTCGGCATGACGTTCTCGAGCGCCTGCTCGAACACGGTCAGCGGACCCTGCTTGGTCTTGGCTTCGATCAGGTCGAGCGCACCGTAGACGATGCCCTCGGCGGCGGACTTCTTGCCGTCGTACATGATCGAGTTCATGAATTTCGTGATGATGATGTTGCCGAACTTCGGGTCCGGGTTCACTTCACGCTTTTCAGCAGAATGGCGACGCGACATCGATTTGCTTCCCGCTTACTTCGGACGCTTCGCGCCGTACTTCGAACGACGCTGCTTACGGTTCTTGACGCCCTGCGTATCGAGGACGCCGCGGAGGATGTGGTAGCGCACGCCCGGCAAGTCCTTGACGCGGCCGCCGCGGATCATGACCACCGAGTGCTCTTGCAGGTTATGGCCTTCACCCGGAATGTAGCCGATGACTTCGAAGCCATTGGTCAGACGCACCTTGGCGACCTTACGAAGCGCCGAGTTCGGCTTCTTCGGCGTCGTCGTGTAGACGCGCGTGCAGACGCCGCGCTTCTGCGGCGACTGTTGCAGCGCCGGGGCATTCTTGCGCGCCTTCTGGAGTTCACGCGGCTTTGCGACCAGTTGGTTGATCGTCGGCATCGTTCGCCTTCACCCTTGTTCGTGCGAAACCCCTCAAACAGGCCCCGCAAGTGGTCTGGAGCCGAAGCTCCGTGATTTCGTTGATCCCAAACCCGACAAGCAAAACGAAACCGCGCCAGCCACTCCTTGACAGAGCGGAAAGCGCGTCGTCGCCACAGAGGACCTCGGAGCCTGCCGAACGACTGTCGCCGCTCGTGCGAACCGAGGTCATGCTTCCGAAATCAAACCCTCGAGAAATCCCTCAAGGGAACGAAAATCGCCTTGGCATTGCCTGGCTTAGGGCAGCAGCGTTTGAGCGACATAGGTCGAGGTTGGTGCCCGCTTCCCGTCTCGTATAATCATCAAGACTGGAAGGGGTGGTCCGTTCCGACGCCGGCGCAGCTCACCGCCTGCTGGTAAGTGGGCGGGTTTTATCGGCGGTATCCCCCCAAGTCAAGACTTATCCGCCATGCGTTTGCGTCGCGACGATGCAGGCAACTCCCATTTTATAAGGCTTTTCGACAATTGCGCGGGCGAACGCGTTCAATAATTCACGGCAAGGGCCGGATGAAATCGCCGACCGGCACTTCGCACCGCAACATCGAATCGTTCGACGATTCGAAAGGCAGAATCGGGAGGCGCTCCGACCTCGCCGTCCTCCGTCCCGCCGCGTGGCGGAGCCCGGCAACTCCGCCCCCTTCCCAAGACTATCGTCCGCCCGTCGTCCCCGCGCAGGCGGGGACCCATACGCCGCAGCGATTGTATTGGATGGGAGCGTACAATTGTCCGGCTTTACACGCCGTAATCTTAATTAACGCAAGGGGTTATGGGTCCCCGCCTGCGCGGGGACGACGTTATTGTGTGACCACCACTCACCACGACGTCATCACCGGGCTTGTCCCGCCTGCGGGGCCGTAGCCCCTTCGGCGCGGCGAAGGCCCGGTGATCCACGTCCTTTCTTCGTACGACCGATCAAGACGTAGATGGCCGGGACCATAGGCGAGCGAAGCGACGCCGTTCTTCGAACGGCTGTGCCCGGCCATGACCCGTGACCAAGCGCATCCTCAGACGTGGGGTGATGTCGATCTTGACAAAACCCTCGATCTAGGATTTAATTCCTTTGTCCCATCCCGATGAGAGGGGCGTTTCGCGATCGTCACGGTTCGCGGGGCGGGATGCGGTGAACGCGGCAGCGTCGGGCCGGAACGAAGGTCGCAGGGCGCAAGCCCGGAAGGCGGGCGCGCGCCTTGTACAAAGGGTGCGCTCAAGGGCCGGAGGCGCGTGAGGGATTTTCGTTCTGGCGGACGACGGCGCTGCGCGGTGCGGCCGGGATGGAGATGCATCCCACCGACACCGCCTTTGCGCGCCGGCCCAAGTCGTGTGGTCCTGCGAAATCCGGACTGCTCTTCGCGCGCCTGCAACCGCAGGCCCGAAGTACCGCGGAGACGACGGCGTCAGGTTTCGACCGTTGCCGGGGAGAGTACGAAGCAAGCCGGAAGCCCACTGCGCGCGGAACGCCGGATGTATCCGGTGCGACCGTGGTGACTACACTCGTGCGCTTTCTACACTTTGCGCATGAGGCTGCGGACGCATGGTGCGTCCGGCGTTCCGCGCGCCCTCTTCTCAAGAGGGCGAAGCGTTCCTCGCAAAACTCGGGCGCATTACGCCGCGAGATCGCGAAGGTGTATCTGATAACTACCGCTGTTTGACAGGTGAAGCCGTTTTTCCAAAAGCGATCCCGTTCAAGGCGATCATGTTGAGGCCGCTTTTGCGTTCGAGCATGAGCGGATGAATTGGCTGCTCCGGTCCCTGCTCCGCGTCGTTCTGATCGCTTCGTTGCTCGCTGTTTGCTTAGGTGTCGCATTGGCTGTCGGTCTGGTCTTGGCCGATGCCGGTGCGTTGGGCACGTGTCAGGACGGAACCTGCCAGCTCGTCGCCGCGATTTACGTGATGCCGATCGGCGGCGTCGCTCTTTTCCTTGCGACGCTCATGACATGGTCGATCATGCGCAAGAGGCGCAGCAAGCGTTAGCCTGGCGGTGCGGTACACGCGGATGACATCGCCGATCTTCTCCGTGCTAATGTTCGACTTCATCCATTGTCCGGAGCCATCGTTATGACCCGTGCGCACCGCCTCGCTGTTTTGACGATTGCTTTCGCGATGACTGCCGTTAGCTACGTGCCTTCGCGCGCAGCCAATCCTCAGCCTGGCGTTTGCAATCCGGCCGCGGCGGAGGCTCTCGCGGGCAAAAACAGAATCTCGAACCGACGAGCGAAGCAGCTCACAGGCGCGACGATCGTCCGTCAGATCAAGCCCGGTCAAGGTGTCACGATGGATTACAGGCGCGAGCGCGTGACGATTGAAACCGACCCCAAGACTCGCAAGATCGTGCGGGCTTTTTGCGGTTAGCGCGCTCGCCGTGACACTTCGCGCGACGAAGATGCCAGCAACAAAAAAGTCTAGGACGCCCGCGCCAGCGGCGCCTTGGCCTGCGGCGGAGCGGACGCGCGGCGGGCACGCCACTGGTTTCGAATCC
Organism: Hyphomicrobiales bacterium; assembly: GCA_017305595.1. GTDB lineage: Bacteria > Pseudomonadota > Alphaproteobacteria > Rhizobiales > Xanthobacteraceae > 62-47. Next base: position 5,668 of record JAFKKL010000238.1, read on the forward strand.
GCTTCGCCTCGTGATAGCCGAGCAGACGCGCCTGCTCCAACGCAAACGCTGCCGAGGTGCCGGGGCCGACATGCACAAGCATCTCCACCATCTTGCGCCGCGCCGTCCAGAGCTTGGCCATGAACCCATCCTCATAAGAACATGAGTCGATGCTCTCGATCGCCGGGTCGGCAAAGAGCCGTTCAGTGACCTTGTCCACCAGCAGCATGCCGGGCGAATAGCGCGCATACTCGGCATCGAACGCGGTCTTCCAGGTATAGGCAGTGCGGCCGCTATACATCAGCACCTGCGCCGCGATCGCCTTGCCGTCGACACGCAACAATGCCACCGACGCGCGGCCCTCGACGGAGAGTTTCGCGACCAGTTCACGGACAAACGCGGCGTCAGCATCGTCGCACAACAGCGCCGTGCCGCGCGCGCCCTTCCAACTCGCCTGCTCCAGTTTGAGGAAGGACTCGAAGGCCTCCGTCACGCGTACCGGCGCCCGGTCGTTGACGACATCGACGGCGCCGAGCGCCGAGAGCCGATTCCAGTCCTGCCGCAGTTTCTTGCGGGTCGAGCCGCTTTTCTTGACGCCCTCGTCCCGCGTCGCATACGGCCGATTGGTCTCGTCCAGAATGCGCTGCGCTCCGCCCTGCTTGGTCAGTTCGCGCTGAAGCGCCGCATAGCACGGCGTCTCCTGTTCGAACGAATGCAGATGCAGCAGCTTCGGCAGTTCAGCATCGTGCTGGATGGCGGCGAGCATCGCCGGCATCACCTCATCGACATAGGCGGGATCGATCACCGGCGTCGACAGGAATGCATAATTGAAGGGCCGCGAGTCGAGCACCGACGGCCAGAACGACGCGATCCGCTTGACCTGCAATGCCCACAACCCGACCAGCCGGCGCGGTGTCACGGCATCGTCCCAGGCCAGCAGCATCTGAACGTCGGCAAAACCAGTCGCCTCCGCCACGCGCAAGGCGGCGGGCTCCATGAACACGTTCGAGGACGCACGGGTGACGAGGTCGGCCCATGCCGTTGCAAGGTCGGTGTTTGGTGAACAAATGCTTACTGAAATCATCGCCCGGCCACCTCAACGTCACGCCATCCATGCGTCATATCCCGGCCGGCATTGCATTTCAGTTAAATCACACCCGAGTGAGCCGCGACGCGCATTCAGGCTTTATTTGGCTTTGAGGCGCAAAGCTGAGCGCTTCGCAAGAGACAGATCGATGCGGTACACGGACGTTGCCATTGTCGGCGGGGGACTCGCCGGATCGATCATCGCAGCCACCCTCGGGCGCGCCGGCATCGATGCCGTCCTGATCGATCCGCATCCGCGCTATCCCGCCGATTTCCGTTGCGAAAAGCTCAGCGCGTCACAACTCGCCATCCTGCATCGCACCGGCCTCGCCGACGCGGCGATGCGCGCCGGAACCCACGACCGCAAGGTCTGGATCGCACGCTTCGGCTACCTGTTGCAGAAACGGCCGAGCGATCAATACGGCATTCTCTATGACGCCCTCGTCAACACCATCCGCGACGAGATTCCGCCAAACGTCGAACGGATCGTATCCAAGGTCATGGCGATTGCCACCAGCGCGGAACGGCAGAGCGTCACCCTCGCAGAGGGCGAGCAGATTTCCGCGCGACTGATCGTGCTGGCGACCGGCCTCAACATCGGCTTGCGCCACATGCTGGGACTCGAGCGCCGCGTCATCAGCGAATGCCATTCGATCACGATCGGCTTCGATATGGTGCCCAGCGGGCGACCCACGTTCGATTTTCCGGCGCTGACCTATTACCCGGAACGCTCGACCGACCGCGCCGCGTATCTGACACTGTTTCCCATTGGCGACGCGATGCGCGCCAACCTGATGGTCTATCGCGGCATGGACGATCCGTGGCTGCGCGAGATGCGCCATCAACCGGAAGCCGCGCTCCACGCTCTGATGCCCCGCCTCAAACGCATCGCCGGCGATTTCAAGATCGACGGACCGGTGAAGATCCGCCCCGCCGATCTCTACGTCACGCACGGTTATCGTCAGCACGGCATGGTTCTCGTGGGAGACGCCTTCGCCACCTCCTGCCCCGCCGCCGGCACCGGCTCGGACAAGGTGTTCACCGATGCGGAGCGCCTGTGCAACGTCCACATTCCGCGGTGGTTGATGAGCAACGGCATGGACGCGAACAAGATCGCCGCATTCTATGACGATCCGGTCAAGATCGCCTGCGACGCCGCATCGACCACGAAGGCCTATCAGTTGCGGTCGATATCGATCGACAACGGATTGCAATGGCGCGCGGCGCGCTGGGCCCGCTTCGTGACCCGCGCAGTTCAAGGAAAATTACGGCAGGCACAGTACCTGTTGGGTTCCGACGCGCGGCAGGTTGAAAACGAAGGTCAACCGCACGTACGGAAAGCAGCCTGACGCTTGGTCGCCGCTGGCGCCTCACGCCGGCTGATCATTCCTCATCGTCATCATCATCGTCTTCGTCATCATCATGGATGATGTGACCCTGATCGTCCCATAGCTTGCGGTAGAAGCCGTTGGCCTCCAGCAGTTCGGCATGCGATCCGCGTTCGATCGCCTTGCCTTCGTTGATGACGATGATCTCGTCCATCTCCACCACCGACGTCAGCCGATGCGTCGAGAAGATCATGGTGCGGCCGCGCGCCAGCTTGAGCAACGTGTGGTTGATCGCGGCCTCGGTGGTCTGGTCCAGCGCGGAGGTCGCCTCATCAAGCAACAGGATCGCAGGGTCGCGCACAATGGCGCGCGCGATCGCCATGCGTTGGCGTTGCCCGCCGGACAACGTGTCACCGCGTTCGCCGACAATCGTGTCGTAGCCTTCCGGCAGGCTCTTGATGAAGCGATGGATCTCGGCCTTGCGCGCGGCCGCCTCGACTTCCTCGTCGGTCGCATTCTCCTTGCCGAGCCGGATGTTCTCGCGGATCGACATATTG
>JAFKKL010000239.1 GCA_017305595.1 Hyphomicrobiales bacterium
ATCGGTGGTCCGCACTTCGTCGTTGAAGATGTCGAAGCCGTAGGTCACGGCGTTCTGCCAGTTTCCAATATCGAAGCGTGACGTATTGTTGACGTCGAATCCGACGGTATCGAGTCGGTAGCCTCGTTTGTCGCCGACGCAGCCGGAGATGTTGTTGCCGGTACCGCCGGGGCCGCAATAGGCGGCTCCACTGGTCGAGTAATGATAGGTCTTGGTCTGATCGTTGTCGACGCGGTTGCCGTACAACGACATATTCCAGTCGAACAGCTTGTCGTCCGGCCTCGAATAGCGCCAGTTCAAGGTTCCCTGGTAGTTCTTCGCGTCGGACGCGTAGACAGACGAACCCTGATTGAGCGCCTGCTGGGCGCGCGTCGTCGTCGGCCCGCGATTGAACTGCCCGATATTGTATTGGTAATCCTGAAACAGTCCGCCGAACTTGATCTCATGACCATCGGCGGGCCGGACAGTCACTTTTATCAACCCCGCGGCAATATCGTTTCCGGTATTGCCGATTTCGGTCCCTGCTCCGTCCTTATAATTTCCCTGAGTCCGATAAACCGCGCCGCCGAACACGTCGACGGTCGGGTCGACGCGAGCGCCGCCAAAGATCGATCCCAGCCCGCGATTGTTGTTAGTCCCGTAAGAGCCGGACACATCGACGCCCCAACGCTCGCCGGGGCGCAGGACATCGTCGATATCCTTGGTCCGAAAGGAGGCGACGCCGCCGATCGCGCCAGATCCGTAGATATTCGCGGACGGCCCGCGCGTGACGTCCACGCCGCCGATGAGTTCCGGATCGAGGAAGAAAGCACCGTTGGCGTTGTGACCAGTCCGTTGATAGTTCTGCCGCGCGCCGTCTACTACAACGGCAACCCGGCCGAAATCCTGCAAGCCGCGAATATTGATCGAACTGGACGGGTCATCGCCGCGGTCCTGGAACGTAACAGCCGGCATCGCGCGGAAGACATCCGATATCCGCCCCGGCTGCAGTCCCTGAATCTGTTCGAGCGTCACCACGCTGACCGGCGCGAGCGCATCGATGGCCCGCTCCTCGGTTTTCGTTGCGGTCACGGTAATCATGTCGAGCGGCTGAAGGGTCTGAGGCCCAATCTGCGCTTGCGCATTGCGCACCGCTGCATCGGCACCCACCTGTTGCCAGGCGGAGGCGCGTTTGCGCTCCGTTGGCTTTGGAAATTCGGCAGATCGTTCCGAACGCGTGGCACCCGTCGCTTGCTGCGCAAAGGCAGTACCTGTTGCGGCCAGCGATACCGCAACAACAGAAACACCCATCTTCAAGGCGCGCAAACGCCTAGCCCTGCCGACCACCATTGCCCCGCGACCCCAGTCTCTACGATGTTTTAAGTTGGGCTTGGCTGGCGGGCGCTGCCGAAAAATGCAGTGGCTTGCTGGCTGCCTATACATGACATGCAGCCCCGGCTGCACGCTACGCTCCGGGAATACGAAGCGGCTTCAAGACGGTCAACCGCGAACAATCCTGTTTATACTGATTGTAAACTGCGGCGGTTGGTTTGCAGCGCGGCGCGCCTGTAAAGAGGTCCGAAGATATCCACGCGGGCCAGACCATCCAATGTCGAAAACATCGCAGGAGAACGATCGAAATCCGAAGGATCGCGAAGCCACGATCTCCGTTGCAGCACGCACCATCACGGCGCGAGGCAACACCCTCGACAGCAAGGAGCTGTTCTCCGGCGGCCGCGAAATCATCATCGTGCACGGCGCGGAAAACTATCGTCTGCGGCTAACATCGCAAAACAAGTTGATCCTGACCAAATGAAGCGGCAGTCCGAATTGTTCTCAGTCCGATCAATCGCGGCTTTCGTCATTGCGATCGTGACGGCCGCATCGCCCGTCCCGTCGCGGGCGGAAGGAATCGTTGCGCATGACGCGCGCGGTCAGGACATCACCATCACCGATCCGTCGCGTATCGTCGCCATCGGCGGCGCGGTGACCGAAATTCTCTACGCGCTCGGTCTTGAGAATCGCATCGCCGGCGTCGATTCCACCAGCGTCTATCCCGCGGCTGCGTTCAAGAAGCCGAACGTCGGCTACATGCGTCAGCTCTCCTCGGAAGGCGTCCTTGGATTGAACCCGTCAGTGATCCTTGCGATGCAGGGATCGGGGCCGAAGGAGACGATGGACGTCTTGCAGGCCGCCAAGGTGCCGCTCGTCCTCGTTCCCGAGACCTATTCGGGGCAAGGAATCCTCGACAAGATTTCGCTGGTGGGACATGTGCTGGGTGCCGATGTACGCGCCGCCTGCCTGAGCGCTGCGGTTGCGAAGGACCTCGATCAATTGAAGGCGTTGCGCGCGAAGGTGACGAAACCACGCCGCGTCATGTTCGTGATGTCGCTGGTGAACGGTCGCGCCATGGCCGCGGGTGGTCATACCGCCGCTGACGAGATCATCAAGCTATCGGGCGGCGTCAATGCCGTCACGGATTACGAGGGCTACAAGCCGATCAATGACGAAGCGATCGTCGCCGCCAAGCCCGACGTCGTTCTGTCCATCGATCGCGGCAAGGATTCGCTCAGCGCCGACGCCATCTACCAACACCCGGCTTTCGCACTGACACCAGTTGTGGCTAACAAGTCCTTCATTTCCATGGAGGGCCTTTATCTTCTCGGCTTCGGACCGAGGACGGCGGCCGCGGCACGCGATCTGTCGATCCGACTCTATCCGGCTCTTGCGCCCGAAGCTGATAAATTCATCCCCGTGGCACCGACCATCGATTGCCTCAAATGACCACGACGGATGGGATCGGGAATGCCAAGCCTTCTCAAGGACGCAAGACCGTACGCCCTTCCCCGGTGCTGACGATCGGATGCCTGCTGCTTTCATTGACGGCTGCCGGCCTTGTCGCTGTGACGGTAGGCGCCGCCGGCATTCCCCTTCATCGTGTGCCGGCCGCATTGGGATTCTGGGCAGTCGAGCAGACCGACGCACTCCTGGCCCGTGATCAACTCGTGCTCTGGTCGATCCGCATTCCGCGTATTCTGGCGGCGGCGACCGTGGGCGGCCTGCTGGCGACATCCGGCGCAATCATGCAAGGCTTGTTTCGCAACCCTCTGGCTGATCCGGCATTGGTCGGCGTCTCCAGCGGCGGTGCGTTTGCGGCCGCAGGCGCCATCGTGCTGGTGGACAGCAGCTACGGCGAGGCCGTCCGCTTCATGCAGAACGCGCTGTTGCCGCTGGCCGCATTTCTCGGCTCGCTTGCAACCACCCTGATCCTGTACGGCATTGCCAGCCGGGCGGGACGAACATCGATCGCCATCTTCCTGCTGGCGGGTCTGGCCATCGCCGCGATTGCCAATGCCGGACTGGGGCTTCTGGTCTTTGTCGCGGACGACCGGCAATTGCGCGACATCACCTTCTGGCTGCTCGGCTCGCTGAGCGGCGCGACCTGGAGCAAGACCGCGACGATCGCGCCGGTTCTTGCCGTGGGGCTGATCGCGTGCTTGTGGATCGGCCGGGGCTTGGACGTCCTTGTGCTCGGCGAGTCCGAGGCCTTCCATAGCGGCATCAACGTCGAGCGGCTGAAGCGCGTTTCGATCGTCCTGATCTCGGCCATGACCGGCGTTGCCGTCGCGGTCTGCGGCGTCGTCGGCTTCATCGGCATTGTTGTTCCGCACCTGCTCCGGCTCGTGATCGGTCCGGGTCACCGCCTCTTGCTTCCGGCATCGGCGCTGCTCGGCGCGATCCTTGTCGTCGGCGCTGACACCCTGGCCAGAACCATCGTCGCGCCCGCCGAGATGCCGATCGGGATTCTGACGGCCGCGATCGGCGCGCCGTTTTTCCTCGCGATCTTGCTGCGACAACGCGGACTGACCGGGCTATGACGCCGATCATCGAAACCAGCTCAGTGACGATGCGGATCAACGGCGCCACGCTGGTCGACGGCATCGATCTCAGCGTCGGACGCGGCGAGATGGTCGCGATCGTCGGTCCCAACGGCGCGGGAAAGTCCACCCTCCTCCGCCTGCTCTCCGGCGACCTTCAGCCCACGCGCGGCAACGTCAAACTCAAACAGGCCGACCTGCGATCCTACGCGTCGGCGCAACTGGCGACCCATCGCGCCACGCTGTCGCAACACGTCAGCGTCACGTTCCCGTTTACGGTCGAGGAGATCGTGCGCATGGGTGCCGGCGATATGAGCATCGCGGCGGCGCAGCCGTTGGTGGAGGCCGCGATGGACGAGGTGGCGGTGGGGCCGCTTCGCCATCGGCAACTGCCAACGCTTTCCGGCGGCGAGCAGCAACGTGCGCACTTCGCGCGCGTTCTCGTGCAACTGGCGCGCGGCGAAGCGTTTCATGGACCAGGTCTACTCCTGCTCGACGAGCCGACATCCAGTCTGGATTTGCGGCATCAGATCCAGATGGTCGAGATCGCCGGCCGACGCGCCCGCAACGGCACCGCCGTTATCGCGATCCTGCATGACCTCAATCTTGCTGCTCGCTTCGCAACACGGATCATCGTGATCCATCGTGGTGTTATTGTTGCGAACGGCACACCAGAAAAAACGATCACGGACGATATGATCCGGAAGGTGTTTGAGGTCGATGTCATCGTTCAGTATCATGGCGACGGCAGTCCCGTTGTGCTGCCGCAGGCCATGAGATCGATCGACCCGAACAGTGCCGCGCGCCCCGTTCCGTGACTACATCACACCGTCTTCTATACCGGTGGTACTATCGTTTAACGATCTGAAATGGATGTCTTGTTCTCGATCGCCAGACGCACCTCGTTTGGTTTCGCCAGCCCATGGCCATCTCGCGTAAGGCGATCAACGGCGCCGCAGACCAGTGATGCGTTCGACTCGTAAATGCCAAGAGACACGTCTTGAAGGCCGACGCACATATGTCCGCCCCATTCCGCGGCATACGATATGAGATCATCTATGGCGCGTCTGGCGGCTCGGCAGACTGAAAGCGGGTGGCGATCGCATGGCAATTGCGGGGCCCTGATCTGGCATAGAAGGAACTTCGCCGATCGAATATGCGCAGCTGATCCTCTTTAAGGTCGCGCCCCAGCCCGGATCTCAATACACTGGTGCAATGAAAAAGATCGGCTTTCTTTCGTTCGGGCACTGGACGCCTTCGCCGCAATCGCAAACTCGCTCGGCCGCGGACGCGCTGCTGCAATCTATCGACCTTGCGGTTGCCGCCGAAGAACTTGGAGCAGACGGCGCCTATTTCCGGGTACATCATTTCGCCCGGCAACTCGCTTCGCCGTTTCCGTTGCTGGCCGCTGTTGGGGCCAAGACCAGCCGCATCGAAATCGGCACTGCCGTTATCGATATGCGCTACGAGAACCCGCTCTATATGGCGGAGGACGCGGGTGCGGCCGATCTGATCGCCGACGGCCGGCTACAGCTCGGCATCAGCCGAGGCTCGCCGGAACAGGTGATCGATGGCTGGCGATATTTCGGCTATCAGCCGGCCGAAGGCCAGACGGACGCCGATATGGGTCGGCGTCACGCAGAGGTCTTTCTCGATCTCCTCCGCGGCCATGGCTTTGCGCAACCCAACCCGCGGCCGATGTTTCCCAATCCGCCCGGCCTGTTGCGCCTCGAACCTTATTCAGAAGGCTTGCGCGAACGGATATGGTGGGGTGCGAGTTCCAACGCCACAGCGGTCTGGGCAGCAAAGCTTGGAATGAACCTGCAAAGCTCGACGCTCAAGAACGACGAAACCGGCGAACCCTTCCATGTGCAGCAGGCCGCGCAAATCCGCGCGTACCGTGCCGCCTGGAAGGAGGCCGGCCATGCGCGCGAGCCACGCATCTCTGTCAGCCGCAGCATCTTCGCGCTGGTGGACGATCGCGATCGCGCCTATTTCGGCTCCGGAGGCGAAGAGGAGGACCAGATCGGATTTATCGACCCGCAAACCCGAGCAATCTTCGGTCGCAGCTATGCCGCAGAACCGGACGCCCTCGTCGAACAGCTCAGGCAAGACGAAGCCATCGCCGAAGCCGACACCTTGCTTCTGACAATCCCGAACCAGTTGGGCGTCGCCTACACCACTCATGTCATCGAGGCGATCCTCACCCACGTCGCACCTTCTCTTGGATGGCGCTGACCAAGCGGCTCAATACGTGTTGAAGGGAAATTGATTTGAGCGTTGCTTTCACCAAGGAAGACAGTGCCGAAACCGCGTCGGAAACGCTGCTGCCCGACCGGCCAATTTCGCCTCATCCAAATCTGGTGACAGCAGCAGGTCTGAAGGCTCTGGAGCATCAGCTCCAACAGGCCCGCGAGGCGTATGAAGCGGCACAGACAATTGAAGATGTCAATGAACGACGGCGGCAAGCCGCGCTTCCCTTGCGCGACATGCGCTACTTCGCAGCACGCGTTCGGACGGCCCAGGTGATTGCCGCAACGACATCGACCGATACTGTCGCCTTTGGAAGCACCGTGACATTCCGACGCGACGACGGGCGCGTGCAGACATATCGCATTGTGGGTGAGGACGAAGCAGACCCGAAGGCCGGCTCGATTTCCTTCGTATCGCCGGTCGCAAGGCTGTTGCTGAACAAGGCCGTCGGCGACGAGGTCACCGTATCCGGTCAAAATCTTGAGATCATGTCGATCTCGTAGTGCATGGGCAACGATGTTCATAATCGCGAGTCACGGCGATTGCACCGAAGACCGCCCATCATAGGCTACGTCAGACAACCGACTTGATCTGTCGCGAGGTTTAGAACGCATCCGCGCCGCAATTCCGAATCCGACGTGACATCTCCACGCTCGACCAGCCTCCCCTTACAGGATTACACTAGAGGCTTTGAGGGCGCGCTCAATCGGGATGGCATTTGCACCAGAACGGAGCTCGTTTGATAAACTTAAAAACGTTCTTCTTGTAGCTCCAGACGTCGACGTAGACGTCTTTCGAAGCCAGATTCAGCGAATGGGCCCGTATAGGCCGCGTATCGAGCTGTTTTTATCACGGGATGATACAGCGCTCGACGTGTCTAAACTCGTCTGGGGCGGCATCCTCGAGTGGCCGATGTGAATGTCGACAAAGAACCGTACCGCAGTGAACTTGCACGCGACAATATCACCGTATTCGATCTGACTAAGCTGAAAACGTCGGGAGACAATGCCCACAGCAGGGCCTTTGACGACATCACCAACGTCATGAAAATGATTGAGCAGCGGCGGCAGGACGGGCAACGATCGGATCCGACCGAGGTCGGATCTCGTTAAACACCAAATCTAGTTTAGCAAGACATCTCGGCACACATACATGGCAACTGCTACTTGGCATCTGGCCAATGCCGCAGTTGGTCATTGTTCAGATTCACTCAGAGGAAGGCACCGCCACGCGGTCCTGATTGTTGGCTTTGATCTTGCCACCAAATACATTTTCCATGTCACGCGGTAGATGCGATCGGGATCAGACCGTGTGCTTGAGTGCTGATACAGCAGTATAAGCCCGAAAAACCAGCTGATCGATCTAGCTGTTGGGGTGATCGCTGGCGACATGAATGATTGGACAACCGTTCACGTTCAGGCCCATTCCCTTCCACAAGGTTATCCACCGCCTCTTATCGATGTAATCGAGGTCGATGACACCGTGGCCCGGATCATGAGTAGCAAGGACGAGCTGGAAGAAGCGGTTCCGGCCCAACCTTCTGAACCCGAGGTTCGTAGATTACAGTCAGTTGGCGCGCCACCTCAAAATAAAAACACGAACCCATACCGCATTGAAATTATAATGTAATCATCCATCTATCGGCGCTTGATAATGTGAGCGACAGCAACGTACTGATCACCCCTCCAGCAGCACTATTCGGCACGACAGCGTCAGGCATCTTCTGTGATGGCAATCTCCGGCAGGGGCGCAGGGGCGAACATGTGAATCAGATCGGGCGTGACATCCAAATAGATCGTATCGCCTGGCCTCGCGTTCGTTCTGCCACGGATCAGAATCCGAATGAGATGCCCGGCCAGTCTTGCGGTGATCTGGGTTTCTGAACCTGTCGGCTCCACGACCGAGACGGTCGCCGGCCATCCTTCTGAAGCAAGCGTGAAGTGCTCCGGCCTGACTCCCAGCGTGATTCGGCGGCGCCCCTGCTGATCCGCAGCGGGAAGACGCAGCCGTGTCCCGTCGTTGAGCTGGAACACGGTTCGATCCACGATCTCCCCCTCCAGAAAATTCATGGGCGGCGATCCGATGAACGCGGCGACGAAGAGTGTTTTCGGCCGATCATAAAGCTCCAGCGGCGGCCCTTCCTGCTCGACCACGCCGCCATTCATCACGACGACCCTGTCGGCCAATGTCATGGCCTCGACCTGATCGTGGGTAACATAGATGGTGGTGGTGCCAAGGCGCTGATGGAGTTCCTTGATTTCGGAGCGCATCTGAACTCGCAGTTTGGCGTCCAGATTGGAAAGCGGTTCATCGAACAGAAAGACGTTCGGGTCCCGAACGATGGCGCGCCCCATGGCCACTCGCT
>JAFKKL010000240.1 GCA_017305595.1 Hyphomicrobiales bacterium
CGGACCGCCGGCAACAGCGTGAATAATGGATTGCGCCTCAACGCCATGCTGTAGAGCGATCGAGGCCAGCACCGCCGTTGTCTCGGCGTGCTGTTGAGCAGCAGAGCCGATCTTCCCGCAATCGAGAAAGATTTCGGCCAATCCGCCGTTCGTGTAGCGGGTTGCGGTCGCGTGATAATCGCGGCCGTCATGAGTGAAATTGAACGACACGTTCCCGCGACGTGCTGGTAATAGGTGCCTCATCGCCGCACCCCGCAATCATAAGCGAGCCCGGCAATAGCCAGGGCCAGCGGAATGCTGACGGCAAAGCGCCGCGTGAGACGTCGGGCTTGAAGTTCGATCTCGGGTTTCGTATCTTCGGAATAGATCGAGCCAGCCAGCTGATCATATTTCCGAAGGCCGCCAGCATCCCACTGCTGCGCGGCTTTCGCGTTTTTGGAGGTCATGTCTTATGCGACCTCCTTGGCGTTCGGGTGCTCCAACATCTGCTCCAACGCGCGCACCGGCACCTTGAGCAAACGCCCGATCTTGATGGTGGGGATTTCACCGCGCACCGCAGCTGCATAGGACGCATTGCGGGATAGCCCGAAATACCGCTCCCCCGCTTCCGGCACGCTGATGGTCAATGGATGGTCCGACATCACGTCGCTCCTTTCGTTGCCGCCCCGATTAGGGATGGCCGACCACTAGATGCCTATTGACCCTTTCCGTGTCACCACGTAAGTTGACGTTTGCAACACATTGAGTTTACATTTTTCAAGCGAGGATCGATGGCGAAAGGACATGGTGGCAAGCGGCCTGGGGCCGGTAGAAAGGCTGCCGCCGAAAAACCGGGTGCTAAAACGTCATATCTTGGCGCAAGAATTTCCCCGGAAACCAGAGCCGCGCTCGAATTAGAGGCAGCCGAGGCCGGTCAATCAGTCTCACGGATGGCTGAGATACTTCTTGATGAGGCGCTTGAAAGTCGGCGCTTAAACGCTCGGAATGATTCAACTAGAGCGCTTTGCTACGTTATAGGCGAGATGGCTGAGATCATCGCGCCGCAGATGTTCAAAACAAAGAACTTTGCGTCTGACTGGCGCAACGATCCATTTCTGTTTGAAACTTACAAACTCGCTATCGCAAAGGTTATGGATGCCCTACGGCCCGCAGGTGAGGTTGTTTCGCCCCTAGAGCGAGAACCGGCACTGAAGCGCTTAGTTGATGGAGCGCGCACCCTTTCGGACCTAGCCGGAATGCGCTGGGGCCCGCTTGATACAGCAGAAAGAAGAGCGGAATACGCCGCTATAATCATCCTTCACAATTTGAATAATGCGGAAAAGCCGCCTCGTCCGCCCCGCGCGTATGGCGCGCCGCCTCCCTCAATTGAAAAGACGATGTACGACCTGCACCGCGCTTGGCGTGGTCTGAATAAGGAGCCCACAAAATGAAAGGCCATATCCGCGAACGCTCGCCCGGCCACTGGGCCATCATCCTCGATCAGCACGACCCTGCCACCGGCAAGCGCCGCCGGAAGTGGCATTCCTTCAAGGGGACAAAACGCGAGGCTCAGGTGGAATGCTCTCGCCTGATCACCGCAATGTCCGGCGGAACCTATCTTGAGCCGAACAAACTCACCGTCGCCGCGTTCTTCGCGACATGGCTTAAGCACATCAAGTCGCAGGTCAGCCCCAAGACGTTCGAACGCTACAGCGGGATCGTCAACCAGAACATCATTCCCCTGCTCGGCGCCGTGGTGCTGAACAAGCTCAAGCCGATCCAGATCACCGATGCCTATGCCAAGGCTCTCCTGGAGGGCCGGCGCGACGGCAAGGAAGGCGGACTATCGCCGCGCACGGTCGGGCATATGCACCGCGTCCTCAAGCAAGGACTGTCGCAGGCCGTGCGGTGGGAATCCCTCAACCGCAACCCGGCCGATGCCGTGGACCCGCCCAAGGTCGAATGGAAGCCGGTTTCGACCTATGACCTGCCGCAGAGCGTTGACGTCATCGAGGCAATGCGCGGCAAGCCGATCTTCATCCCGGTGTTGCTCGCCATTCTCTGCGGACTGCGCCGTGGTGAAATCTGCGCGCTCCGATGGCGCAGCGTGGACCTTGCCGGCGGCCAAATGTCCGTCGTGGAAAGCCTCGAACAGACCAAGGATGGATTGCGGTTCAAGTCGCCCAAGAGCGGCAAGGGTCGCACCGTGGCGCTGTCCGAGACGGTCATCGCGGAACTACGCTCCTATCGCGCCCAGCGCGCCCAGGAAGCGCTACGGCTCGGCAAGGGTCTGTCCGACGATGATCTGGTGCTGGCGCACCCTGACGGCTCGCAGATCACGCCGATCTATATTTCCCAGCAATGGGCGCGCGCTATCGGCAAGACCACCCTCGCCCATCTCCGCTTTCACGACCTGCGACATGCCCATGCCACCCACATGCTGGCCAACGGCGTTCATCCCAAGGTCGCCAGCGAGCGGCTGGGGCATTCCAAGGTTGGGATCACGCTGGACCTTTACAGCCACGTCATTCCGGGAATGCAGGCAGATGCAGCGGCGACGGTCGACGCGGCGCTGAAAGCAGCGGCTCAGAATCGCAATGGTAGCAATCCGGTAGCAGAGTTGCCGCCGCGAACGAAAGCAGAATGAGTTTTGCTGAATATTTTCAATTGATTGGAGTGGAGGCCACGTCCGGAATTGAACCGGAGTAAACGGTTTTGCAGACCGCTGCGTAACCACTCCGCCACGTGGCCCCAACGCGGCGGATCAATACAGGCCATCAAGCGCTTATGCAACCCGGCCGCACTGCCGGATCTGCGTAACCCCCACGATGGAGGCGGTATCGCTCGTCAATATCGTCAGCCTGCCGAAGCCCTGAAGCGTTCTGTCGCAGAGGCAGAATGCCCCAACGAGAACCTTTCGCCGAGCCTGTAAACTGGGAGCTTCGGTCGCCGCACCTTCGCGGCGGCTGAATCGTCGAGCTGACCTGCCCCTGTCTCCATCGAGACGGGGGCATTTTTATTGGCGCGACAGGCACTCGATTGGCGCTCAGCGCGGCTTTTTCCGGCGGCGATAATCCCGCTTCGGCTTTGGGCGGTCGGTGAGTTCCGGCAGTGTCGCCTGCACCTCGCGATATGTCGCCAGCATCCGGTCAAAACTGGCGTTGAGCGCCGCCTCGATATCGGGCCGATTCTCCAGATGGCCGATCAGCATCCCCGCCGCCTCGATGGTGGACAATCCGTCGCGGCGCGGTTCCCGGCGCAACTTGCCGTAGCGCGAGGGTCGTGGCGGATTGAGGATGACGCGCTGGCATTTCAGCATCCACGCATTGCGCCACCACAGCGCCTTGGCCTGGCTCCAGGTGCCGTCGAGCACGATGACGCCTTCGATATTCCGCAGGATGCCGCGCTGGTCGTCGGCGATGTCCCCCTTGCGGTCGAGCGCCACGACCGTGCGGTCGGTGGCGAGATCGGCGGCCTTGGCGGAGCCGAGATAGAGCACCGCCCAGCGCGACGGATCGACCTGCTGCCCGAGCAGCTTGTTGAGGCTCGGCCATGACAGGCCGACCATCACCGCCGCATCCTCGAAATGCAGCGCCGCGACCCGCGCCGTGCCGAGCGCCCTGTCCTGCTCCTGCGGATGTTGCAGGATCAACAGCGACAGCCGGTTCTCCAGCGGCGCGACGCTGTCGCAGATGCACAACGGCTGCGGCTTGCGGCAGTGCTCGCACTCGGGAATGACGTCGGGAATTTTTTCGGCGGAGCTGTCGGACATGCGGCTCGCTATACGCCGCGCGGCTTGCGACAGCAACTGATGTCGGCGCTACTCGGCGGGTGCCGCAACCGGAACCGGCTCGCGCCTGCGACGCAGGCGATCCATAAGCAGATAAATCACCGGCGTCGTGTAAAGCGTCAGGATCTGCGACACGAACAGGCCGCCGATGATGGTGATGCCGAGCGGCCGCCGCAGTTCGGTGCCGGGCCCGGTGGCGAGCACCAGCGGGATGCCGGCGAACAGCGCTGCCATCGTCGTCATCAGGATCGGCCGGAAGCGCGCGATGCAGGCCTCGAAGATCGCATCGCGCGACGACAGCCCGCGATGGCGCTCCGCCTCCAGCGCGAAGTCCACCATCATGATGCCGTTCTTCTTGACGATGCCGATCAGGAGAATGATGCCGACGAAGGCGATGATGGTCAGCGGCGAATTGGTCAGTTGCAGCGCCAGCAGCGCGCCGAGGCCGCCGGCCGGCAAGGTCGATATGATGGTCAGCGGGTGGATCAGGCTCTCGTAGAGCACGCCGAGGACGATATACATCGCGACCAGCGCGGCGAGGATCAACAGCGGCTGGCGGCTGGCGGTTTTCTGGAGGTCGCCCGCGTTGCCCTCGAAGCTGGCGCGGATGCCTTCCGGCATATGCATCTCGGCGACCGCTTGCTGGATATTGGTGATGGCGGTCTCCAGTTCGACACCCGGCAACAGGCCGAACGACACCGTGGTCGAGGGAAACGAACCGGTATGGTGGACCGCGAGCGGCGCGATGCCCCGCGAAGTGCTCACCACCGCCGACAGCGGCACCTGTGCGTCGTTGGCGCCGGCAACATAGATGTGTGCCAGGTCCGCCGGATCGGCCTGATACTCCGGCACCGTTTCCAGCACCACCTTGTATTGGTTGCGCTGGGTGTAGATGGTCGAGATCTGGCGTTGCGACAGCGCGTTATTGAGCGCGTTGTCGATATCCTGAACCTGCACGCCGAGGCTCGCCGCCGCCTTGCGATTGATCGACAGGTTGAGTTGCAACCCGCCGGGATCGCGGTCAGCCGAGACGTCGGTGATGCCGTCCACCGTCTCCATACGCTTGGCCACCAGCGGCGCCCAGGTCTGCAACAGATCGAGGTCAGGACTGGTCAGGGTGTATTGATAGTTTGAATCGCTTTGTCGCCCGCCGGTGCGGATGTCCTGCGCAGGGAACATGAACAGCCGGATGCCGGGGATCGCGGTGAGCTTCGGACGCATCCGATCGATGACGTTTTGCGTGGTGAGGCCGGGCCGTTGCTCCGGCGGCTTGAGGCTGATGAACATGCGGCCACGGTTCTGGCCACCGAATCCGCTGGTGCCGCCGACCGTGGAGCCGAGTGCAGCGACCGCGTCGTCTGCCATCACGATACTGGCGATCTGTTCCTGCAATTCACGCATTGCCTGAAACGACACGTCGGCCGAAGCACGGGTCGAACCGATGATGAAGCCGCTGTCGTCGCTCGGGAAGTAGCCCTTCGGCGTTTTCACGTAGAGCGTCATGGTCAGTGCGATGGTGGCAAAGAACACGATCATCGTGAGGATCGGGAAGCCGAGCACGATCCGCAACGTCCGCTCGTAGAAATGTACGATCCGCGTCAGGGTGCGTTCGACGATGCGATCGAACCAGGTTTCCCGGTGCAGCGATTCCGGCTTGATGTAATGCGCGCAGATCATCGGCGTGATCGTCAGCGACACCACGGTCGAGACGGCGATCGCGAAGGTCAGCGTCAGCGAGAACTCGCGCAGCAGGCGGCCGACGATGCCGTCCATGAAGATCAGCGGCGTGAAGGCCGCCACCAACGACAGGCTGATGGATAGCACCGTGAAGCCGATCTGTTTCGCACCTTCGAGCGCCGCCTGATATGGCGGCAGGCCGCGTTCGAGATTGCGGTACATGTTCTCGATCATGACGATGGCGTCGTCGACCACGAAACCGATCGAAATCGCCAGCGCCATCAGCGACAGGTTGTCGATGGAGAACCCCGCGAGCCACATGCCGGCGCAGGTGCCTGCCAGCGCCAGCGGGACCGAAATGCCTGCGGCAACGGTCGGCGTGATCCGCCGCAAGAACACGAACACCACCAGCATCACCAGCAACGCGGTCGCGCCCAGCGTCCATTCCATGTCCTCGACGCTGGCGCGGATTGTGCCGGTGCGGTCGGTCAAAACCGAGATCTCGACACTCGCCGGAATCCATTGCTTGAGTTCCGGGATCAGCGCTCTCACCCGATCCACGGTATCGATGACGTTGGCGTCGCCCTGCTTGGTGATGAGCAGCAACACTGCCGGCTGTTTGTTGAACCAGGCGATGGAGCGGCTGTTGCGCGTGGCGTCCTTGACCTCGGCGACGTCCGAGAGCCTCAGGAAATTGCCGCTGGCGCTTTTGATGACGATGTCGCGATATTGCGCGGCGGTGCGCATCTGCGGATTGATCGACAGCGTCTCGCTCTGTCGTCCGCCCTCGAAAATGCCGACCGGACCGAGCGGATTGGCGGCAACGATGGCCGCGCGGACGTCGTCGGTGGAAATCCCGGCATTCGACAACGCCACCGGATTGAGCGCGATCCGCACCGCGGGCTGATCGGCACCGCTGACGTTGACTTCGCCGACGCCGGGCACCTGCGAAATGCGCTGCGCGATCACGGTGTCGGCGACGTCGTAGATGGCGCTCGACGAAATGGTCTTCGACGTCAGTGCCAGAATGAACACCGGCGCGGCGGCTGAATTGGCCTTTCGGAATGTGGGCAGCGACGGCAGATCGGTCGGCAGGTCGGCCATCGAGGCGTTGATCGCTGCCTGCACGTCGCGCGCGGCGCGGTCGATGTCGCGGCCGATGGCGAACTGCAACTGGATGCTGGTTGAGCCGAGCGAACTCGATGAGGTGATCTGGTCGATGCCGGAAATTTCGCCGAGCCGCCGCTCCAGCGGCGCGGCCACTGTCGCCGCCATGATGGACGGATCGGCGCCGGGGCGCGTTGCCGACACCCGGATCATCGGGAAATCGACATTGGGCACCGAGGCGACCGGCAAAAATTGATATGCCACCGCGCCCAGCAGGAACAGGCCGATCGCCAGCAACGTGGTGCCGACCGGCCGCCTGATGAAGGGCTCGGACAGCGAGGCCATGTTACTGCATCCCCTCGGTCGCACCGGCGATCGGCGGGTTGGCGGGGCCGACAGGCGGCACCGTCTTCTCGATCCGGCGGTTGAGCCGATCAAGCGCGAGATAGATCACCGGCGTGGTGTAGAGCGTCAGCAACTGGCTGAGCAGCAGGCCGCCGATGATGGAGACGCCGAGCGGAAAGCGCAGTTCCGCGCCGGTGCCGCTTTCCAGCGCCAGCGGCAACGCGCCGAACAGCGCCGCCAGCGTCGTCATCATGATCGGGCGGAAGCGCAGCAGACACGCCTGCACGATGGCGTCATACGACGTCATGCCCTGATGGCGTTCGGCTTCCAGCGCGAAGTCGATCATCATGATGGCGTTCTTCTTGACGATGCCCATCAACAGGATGATGCCGATCAAGCCGATCACCGACAGGTCCTCGCCGCACAGCATCAGCGCCAGGATCGCGCCGACGCCGGCGGACGGCAACGTCGACAGAATGGTGATCGGGTGGATGTAGCTCTCGTAGAGCACGCCGAGCACGATGTAGATGGTGATGATCGCGGCGAGGATCAGCCACGGCTGCCCGGCGAGCGAGCGCGAGAACTCGGCGGCATCGCCGGAGAACAGCCCGACAATGCTGTTCGGCATCCCGATCTGCTTCTCGATGGTTTTCACCGCCTTCACCGCATCGCCCAGCGCCTCACCCGGCCCGAGATTGAAGCTGAGCGTCACCGCAGGGAATTGCGCGTGATGCGAGATCACCAGCGGCGCGGTCGTGCGTTTCAGGGTGGCGACGGCGGAAATCGGCACCTGCGCGCCGGCGGCGCCCGGCACGTACAGTTTCGAGAGGACTGTGGGATCGCGCTGGTCTTCGGGCAGCGCTTCGAGCACCACGCGATACTGGTTGGCCTGTCCGTAGATGGTGGAAATCTGCCGCTGCGCGAAGGCGTCGTTCAGCGTATCGGTCACTGCCTGCAACGACACGCCGAGTTGCCCGGCGCGGGTGCGATCGATATCGAGCGCGGCACGCAAGCCGCCCTCTTGCGCTTCCGACGACACGTCGCGGAACAGCGGATTGCGGCGCAACTCCTGCACCAGCTTGTTCGCCCACTCCGTCACTTCGGCAGCGTCGGTCGCCGTCAACGTGTATTGATACTGCGAACGGCTCGCCTGCGTGCTGATCTGGATATCCTGCACCGGCTGGAAATATACCGTCATGCCGGGAATGGCGGCGACGCGACCCTTCAGCCGCTCGACCACCTCCTCGACACCCGCCTTGCGTTCGTTGCGCGGCTTCAGCGACAGCACCAGCCGGCCGACATTGGTGGTGGGATTGACCGTGCCAGCACCGATCACCGAGACCACGCCGGTGACGTCGGGATCGGCCTTGATGGCGTTGGCAACCTCGGTCTGCCGATTTTGCATTTCGAAGAACGACACGTCGGGAGCGGCTTGCGTCACCGCCGTGATCGATGAGGTGTCCTGCAACGGCAGGAAGCCTTTGGGCGCGACCACGTAGAGCGCCAAGGTCGCGATGATGGTGGCGAAGGTG
>JAFKKL010000241.1 GCA_017305595.1 Hyphomicrobiales bacterium
CGGTGACAGCGCGTAGGACGCACCGCCCATCGCGCCGTAGACCCGGCTGGTGGCGTCGTGGCTGCCGAGCGCGGCGTTGCCGCCGATCTGCGTGTTGCCGCCATAGGCCGCGCCGAAGATGCGCCAGCGCTGTGCGAAGGTTTGCATCGGCGGTGCTTTGGTGGCGAGCGACGCGAAGGCGTCATGCGGCTTGCGCTCGCCCGCCGTGGCGGCATAGCCCAGCGCTTGCGACGACGATCCCGCCGCCCCGGCACTTCCGCGATAGCCGCCCGCGAGCGGATCGGTCAGCGTGTTGAGGAATTGGCTCTGTGCATCGAACGCCGCCTGCGACGCCGTGGTGGCGATCTCGCCGGAAGCCAGCGACAGTCCGCGCGGGTCGAGCGCGCCGAACGCCAGCGGAATGCCGCCGTTGGTGTTGAAGACGTTCACCAGCGTGGTGGCGACGTTGTGCTGATTGACGTTGAGGCCGCTGGGCGTGACAAAATTCAACTTGAGATCGAGATACGCGTTGTTGCCATCAGCGGCGAGCGCGCTCTTGAAGTTGGCCGGCAGGTTTGTGTTCACCGGTCCGGAGAACGTGCCGCTGACGCCACCGTCGGCGGTGAGGATCGTGTAACGCTTCTCGACGTAGCTTCCTGTGGCGAACGACGCCTGAACCGTTGCGCCGCCCAGCGTCGCTGTGCCGGTGACGTGGGTGTAGTCGCTGCCCGCCGGCGAGACTTCAACCATGTAAGTCGAGGCGGCGGTCATCACCAGATTGCCGGCCACCGTCAGCGCACCGATGGAATTGCCCGGCGCCAGCGTGCCGCCGTCGATCGTCGTATCGCCGACCGTACCGTTGCCGCCGAGCGTGCCGCCCGGGTTCACCGTCGTCAGCGACGACGACGCAATCGAACCATTCACCGACAACGTGCCAGCATTCACCGTCGTCGCACCCGTGTAGGTATTGAGGCCCGCGAGGACGAGGTTGCCCGCGCCGGTCTTGACCAGGCCGCCGCCCGCGCCGCCAAATTCTCCTCCGTTTCGAATGACGCCGCCGATCGTCTCGTTCATTCCGAGCCCGCCGAGTACCAACGTCTTCGCGCCGAGATACACGGCACCGTTCCCCGACAGCGACCCGATGCCGATACCGCTGGTCGAAAGACCGGAGATATCGACCCGTCCACCGGCATTGTTAACGACCGTAGCTTGGTCCGCAGTGTTGTTGCCGAAGAAACCGGTGAGGCCGTTTGCGCGGTTGGTGATGACGGCATTGCTGGCCGTCGCACTATCGTCGAAGATGACCATATGGCTATTGGCAATCCTCGCATGGGCCGCATCCGCATCGTTGGCGAAAGTAACGGTGCCATTGCTGTCAATCGTCGCATTGTGGGCGGATGCAGCAGTCAAAAAATACAGATTGCTATCTGAATTAGCCAAGCTGATCGCCAGTTGCCCGGCGCTCGCATTCGAAAATGCGAGATTGGCCGTGCCGATGGTAATCGGTCCCGTACCGAGGGCGCCTGTGACAAGCGCGTGCACTGATCCTTGCGAAACCGTCGTACCGCCGCTGTAGCTGCTGGCGCCCAATAATATCAGAGCGCCCGTGCCGGCTTTTGTCAGGCCGCCACTGCCGGTGATCGATCCGCTGACCCCCTGACTGGTGTTGTCGCCGCCGACCGTCAGCGTGCCCGCCACGTTATGCGCGCTGCCCGTCGCGAAAACATTGGCGCCGCCGGCCTGCAATGTGCCGGCGCGGACCATTGTCGTGCCGGTATAGGTTGCGGGGGTCGCCAAGGTCAGCGTGCCCGCCCCGATCTTTTCGAGCGGACGCGGCCCGTTCAGTTCCGAGATCGCGCCAGCCTGCGTCGCGCTGCCGGCAAGAACCTGCAACTGCGTCGTGTTGCTGTCGATGACGATCGGGTTGTTCAGCGTGATGCCGTTGGCGTAATCCAGCACCGAACCGGTAGTCCGCACCGTTCCGGTGCCGAGCGCTGCATTGTTTTCCACCCGCAGCGTGCCACCCGCGATCGTGGTGCCGCCGGTGTAGGTGTTGGCGCCGGACAGGACGAGCGTGCCTGCGCCGGCCTTGGTCAGCGCCCACGAGCCCGCGCCGGAATAGCTGCCACAGCCGACACCTGCCGTGCAGGTCGGACCGCCGGTTGCGTAGGTTCCAGTCCCGCCTGAACCGGTCTGATCCGCGATATTGTCGCTGATCGTCTGGGTATTGCCGGCGCCTGGCGTGAAGGTGAGCGTGCCGCTGCCTTGCAGGAACAGACCGGAGCCATAAGCCGAGCCTGCGGTTGCGCCTGCGCCTCCCGCCGCGCCACCAGCAACGCTGTTGCCATTGACCGTAAAATTGCCCTCGACGGTCAGCGAGCCTCCATCGACCACGAAGATCGCGCCGCCCATGCCACCGCCGCCGCCGGCGCCGCCGATGCCGGGCGCGATGCCATTGCCACCGCCGAAGCCGCCTAAACCGCCGCCGCTGCCGCTGGAGCCACCACCGCCGCCAAAGCCTCCCGCAGTGCCATTCTCGTGGCCGCCACCGCCACCGCCGCCGAAGCCACCTCCTACAGCGCCATAGCCGCCACCGCCGCCACCGAAGCCGCCGCCACCGCCGCTGCCGCCGAAGGGATCAATGGCGCCGTTACTGCCCCCGACACCGCCGCCGCCACCGCTATAAGCACCACCGCCACCACCGCCGCCATTCGCGCCGCCGGCACCGGCGAAGGTGCCCAACGCACCGCCTCCAGAGGCCCCGCCCGTGATAATCCCGGTTGATCCGGTGGTTGCCCCGGCATTGGCGCCGCCGTTCGCGCTTACTCCGATCCCGCCGCCGCCGCCGCCTCCGGTACCGCCGCCACTGCCGCCATAGCCGCCCATACCGCCACCGCCACCGGCACCTCCTGCGCCGGCGGCAACGCCACCGCTGCCGCCAAGGCCGGAGTTGCCGTTCAGGCTGACATTGGCGATCGTTGCCGCGGCTCCGGCATTGACGAACAAGGCGCCGCCGAGTCCGGCGCCGCCGCCGCCCGCAAAGCCACCCGCATCACCGCCCTTGCCACCCTGCGCCACAGCGTTCTGGATGGTGAGGTTCTCGATCCGCGCGGTGCCGGAATAGACGAACAGGCCGCGATACGTACCGGCACCGTCAATGACGTAGTTCTGGCCGGTATCGCTTCTGATCACCGTGCCCGTCCCTTGCAGGGCCGACAGATCGGCCGTCAGGGCGATATTGTTTTTGAGAACGATTTCGGTATTGGCCGTGGTGCGCGCTGTCTCGATCGCAGCGTTCAAGTCAATCTCGTTGAAGACGTCGATCGCGAAGGCCGGGGCGGTTGTCAGAAACACCGCAAGCGCGGTTCCGCCCAGCAGCGCCAAGCGCCAATGCGATAGTGGCGACCGCGCCGACCGTCGATCCGTGCCCATCCCCATGCCCCTAAGCTCAGCCGGCACGCGAACGATTCCTCGCCCGGTTCGCCGCAGCTATCTAACCGGTATAAGAAAACCAGCGCAACTAACGATTGAGGTCGCCATGGGAATTGCACCGTCACTTCGGCGCGGGCCATCATTGCGAATGCACAGCCATTGCGAACGCCCAAAAGCACACCGCCAGCAGGACGGTTCGGAGCATCAGTTGCCTTTCATATGAGTGGATCAAGATGCGGAGGCCGATGGAAACGGCCTCCCCAGACTCCCTCGACCTGCCCGGGCCGCCGGTCCAATCATCGCCTTGAAGTCAAGCCAGCGGGCGCAGAGAAAGCGGCTGATGATGGTGGTGATAGCGACCCTGAAAGTGATGCTTTGGGCCGGCTTCACACTCTTGCGCCACTTGCGGAGATGAATGAGGTCGGCCCGCAGTTCGACGCGATCCTCCTCCTCGATCCCAAACGAACTTGGGATGGTGGCGATGATGCGCGGAACAGCCTCGTCAACTCGTTGTAGAGCCGCTTCTGTTCGGCAAGTACTTCGCCCACGATCAGCCTCACGTCGCTTTCCTGCATCGGCTCCGCCGCTCTTACTTCGTCACGACTGGTTTTGCCGACGGCACCGGAGCCTTCGCAGCGCATCGTCGACGTCCTCTCGTCTGCACCGCCTCATTCTCGCCGAGCAAGAACTACAAGCGCCGATGGGCAGGCGAGAACAAAACTCCCCAAACCTCTCAGGTTGGCGTGGGAAAATCGCTATCCCATCATAGCCAGCACGGCGCTGTTGGAGGCCATGTTAGTACCCTTTGTCGCACTTAGTTGAATCTGAAAGTTTTGTCCCTAGATAAAGACCATGCTCTAGCGACGCTCATTTCCAGCTTCATGCGACCGTCATTTTCGGCGGAAATATAGAGCACTCCCCGTTCCGAGAACGTAACCCGCTGCGCCGGCACTGATCTCTGCCAACGCGGCGCAAGATCGTGCGAGGTGTACCAATGATGCTGATCAGTTTAGGTGCCATGTTGTTAGCCTGGGTTGCTTTCATTTGGCTCTACGATCCTGATGATCTTCAGAAGATCTCGCATGAACGATCAGCGCCGCACGATGGCAAGAGATTGAGATACTACTAGGAGGTCGATCGATGATTACTGGATCACAGTGCCGCGCCGCTCGAGCGCTTGTGGAAATCTCGCGCCCAATGCTTTCGAGGCGTTCAGGCGTCGATGTTCGCGTCATCGAACGCTTTGAGAATACCGCAGGGCGTCCGGAGATGTATGAGCTTGAAGAGATCAGGAACGCACTGGAAGAACTTGGGGCAGTCTTCATTCCCGAGAATGGGTCAGGTTATGGCGTACGCTTGAAGTTCAGCGAGGTCGACGCCGCGCAGATCGCTCGTCTCGAATGTGAAGGCGGCATCGTTGCGAACGATCGCGTCCCCTAATCGAATATCGCTCAACCGACGAGCGACGCGGCAGATCACGGATGTACTGACTGCTGCAAAGTCCCGCCAGAAATGGCGGGGCTTTTCTTTTTACGTGGGATCGCCAAAAGAAAACCCCATCGGGGCGGGGTTGGCACGGTTTACTTCAAACTCTCTAGGAGTTCATCGTAGGCCTTACAGGCATCGTCCAAGCTAGATGCATTCTGATATTTCGCGGTAACCGCCTGCGACTTGGCTGTCAGCTCCTGAGCTTTGTCCGGATGCTTCTGCATGTACGCCACTATAGCCGTCTGTAAATCTGTCGCCTTCTTTGTCAATTCATCTTGGGTGCAGGCAAGAACTGCAGATGAAACAGTGACAAGACCACCCACGGCCAAGAATAAAAGCGCTTTCTTCATTTGCGTCATTAAGCCTATCGCTTGAGTAGGGTTACACAGCAATAGGAATGCCATTCCAAATCAGGCCAGAATGTGAAGGGTTGGAATTGGATGTGAGCAAACCCCGCCGGAGCGGGGTCATTGAATGCCTGACGTAAACGCCGGCGTCGATGCCGACCGGCGCAACGGCTTCGCACTCGCCGCATCCCTCGAGGGCGAGTTCTTTGACACCACCGAAAGCTACGCCGACATAAGGTGTCGTGCGATACAGTTGGTAACAACCGCACATCGAAAAAACCCGCCAGCGGTTAAGCTGACGGGCGGCCGATTAGGATCGGCTACTGATTTCCGATAAACTTCGTACCGATGTAGGGGCCGCTCATGCCGAAGTTGCCGCTGCCGTTGGGCGTCGTATAGTGAGATGCACCGAATTGAGATGCGCCGGAGCGAGATACAGTGGGCTTCTGGATGTGACCACCTGTCCTTGCGACAGGCGCGCGTGCTGCACCGTGCCCGCCTCGGCCTGCTGCGAAAGCGTCAGTAACAATAAAAAAACTACCCAGCACCAAGGCGGCGCCAGCAACAGCAACCATTCCGTTCTTGAACATGCCGGTTATCTCCTGCGATGAAAATTACATCGACGCTGAGCATATGGGCTTTCAAGGTATCTGGATATGAAAAGTCCGATGCCCAACGCCACCCATCCCAAGCCGAACCTGGCAGGATGAGAGGCCGCTAGCCGCGACCTAATAGCTCCCATGATGGGTTTGAGCTTAGCGAATAGAAAAAGCCTCCTACAAATCATGCAGGAGGGAAGCGGCGAAATGGCTCAAATAATGGGGCGCGAACTTTGACGGCTACGAAGAACAGTTCATGATCAAGACTGTGCCACCAAAAGGCGAAGTGGGATAAATCGGGGAAACTTCCCTTTTCGGTCAATGACGAATTTCAAGAATGGCGCGCCATTCAGAATAAAACTGCGAACTCATGTATTATTGAAATAATTATATAACTTTCGTCGTTCGCCCCGTCAGACGCGACGGGGCCGGTCTACATCCATCTCATCAGACCTGCCGCTTCTTCCCACGCGTATCGAAGGATGCCCATCCGTCATGCTGCAGGCGGCTCATCCACAAGGTCGCCTTATGGCCCGGCCCGCCGTATTCGTGCCACGGAGATCCATTGCATGGACCCCTCCGAAAAGCCGGAGGCGGTCGTTCCGTCCGAGTTGCGGCGCGGACGGTTCAGCGCACCAAACGCGCTGATCGCCTCGCTGCTGGGGAGGCGTCTCTATTTTCATTTTCGCTGAAAGACGTCGACGGCTTGGAGCAAATCGCTGGCGAGGCGGAGCATGGACGCAATGGTCACCAATTGACGCGGAGGCCGAAAGTGCCGGCAGTCGCAGTCTGGCGGCTGCGGCCGCCGTCGAGCGACCAACGGTAGCTGGCCTGGCCGTAAAAGCTCACATTCTGGTTCACCCGCGCAGTGACGCCGCCGCCGACCTCCAGCGCCGTGTCGCCAAAGCGTGTTTCGATGGCGGGTGAGGATTGTCCGAAGAACATGCCATCATTGCCGGAGAAGGCGTGCCAGAGATTGACCCGGGCGTAGGGCTGCCAGAGCGCCCCCCGCTCGTCACGCCCGGTGTATTGCAGCCGCGCCCCGAGCCGTCCGGTCCAGGCCGTACCCGCATCCCAGTCCACACTCGAATACTGGTCTTGTGACCGGTCCACCGAGACACCCTGGTAGACGATCTGCGCCTGCGGCTCGATCAGCCACGCATCGCCCTCTCCAAAGCGGATCGGGTAGCCCCCCTCTAGTGACGCCGCGTATCCCGTTGCTTTGGTCGATATCCCCGCTCCATAGAGGGACGTCGCCTTCGCCTCGTACCAACTCCCCTGTAACACCCCATCGACATACCAGCCGCTCGGGCCGAAATGCGTCCAATAGGCGCCCACCGACGGGCCGCCCATCAGAAGGCGCCCCACCGCCAGGTTTTGCATCCCCAGCGCGAAGCCGCGCACCAAGGGCGAATTGTAATCAGTGTAGGCTGCATACACGCCAGCATGGTCCCGATGGCCGCTGTCCGTCGTCCGACGCAGGATGTCGAAGCCTGTCTGGAATCCAGTCAGGTTGCCGTTTGCACTCGCATCTACCGTCCCGCTCCAGCGATTACTCACCCGCTCCCCGAATACTCGCCCCCAGACGCCCTTCGCATAAGTCCGCGGCTCCGGCAGGCCCCGGAGGTTCTCCTCCTCTCCGACGCGCTCATGCAGCGTCCCCAAGGTTGAAAGCCCCATCTGCCTTGCGACCGCAGGGATCGGCGCATAAGGCGGCACTTCCGGACGGTAAAGTGGGATGTCCGGGCCGCTCGGCGTCGTCGGATCTGCCGGCGTGTCGATGAGATGAGATCGTAGGAACCAGTCGTTTGGATCCGCGCTGCCACCTCGGAAGAGCTCGTACTCATAGGCGCCCGCAGCGACGCGCCGGCGAAGCGTGAAGGCATCGGTCGTGGTGGTGCCACCGCCGATCACCTGCACCAGCCGGATGCCATCCTCCACGGTCTGCGCACCCGGGCCGCCGGTATTGTTGACCAGCACCGAAGACGTGCCGCTGGCCCGGCCGCCATTGATCACCAACAAATTGCTCGGCGAGTTGTCGGCCCCAAGATAGGTGTTGAAGCCGATGCGGCTACCAGCACTGCCGGTGTAGTGGCCGACCGTGAGCGTGCTGTAGGCTCCCGGCCGTGCCATGAACTGGATCAGGCCGGCATTGCTCACGATGCCGGTTGCGTTGGAATCCCCGGTGACGTTCCAGGCGCTGCTGGCATCGATCGCGACATCGGTCGCATTCCGCGCCAGCCCGGTCCAAAGACTGCCCCGCGCCAGCGCTACGTCGGCCGTATTGCCGACATCGGCCAGCAAGTCGCCCGTCCATTGCGACGTGTTCAGATTAGCGCTGGCGGTATTGCCCGGGCCGCTTAGCACCAGATTGCCTGTCCAATTGCTGTTGCTAAGATTGTAAGTGAGCGTCGAGGGATCGACGACCACATCGCCAGTGAGGGCCGGTATGCCGGTGACATTTAATGCCAGCTTGCTTGGCGTGCCGATCCCATCCTCAGCCACATGCGCCAACAATGGCCGGCCGTTCACCACGGCCGGGGTGATTGCGGTGCCGCCACTGATCGAGACGGTGCCGGTGCCGCCCTCGGCGAGGACGATCGCGCCGTTGGTGGCGCTCAGGCTGCCGCCGGTGACCGATATAGTGCTCGGCGCACTGCCGGCGAGGTAGATCGGCGCCGATCCCGCGCCGCTTACCGCGACCGCAGTGCCAGACGTGGTGAGCGCGCCGCCATTGATGGCGGCAATACCATGCGCGGTATTGCCCACGGTGGCGACCGAACCGCCGGTGACTTGCACACCACCCGCATTGCTGGCCCGGATGCCGGCGGCGGCGTCTCCTGCCGCGGTGATGGCGACGCGGGTGAGAGCGATAGCGCTGCCGGCATCCTGCGCCTGGACGCCGTGGGCGTTCTGCCCCTGCGTGGCGACTATCACATCCGTCGCCGCAATCGCGCCGCCCGCCGTCGCGTGCATGCCTATGGCGTTGATGTTCGTGGTGGTGACCGAGGTGGCGGACATGGTGATGCTGCTACCGGCGTCGGTCGCCCGGGCGCCGTCGGCGCCTCCGACTGCGATGGTATCGGCGCCGTTGGTCGTGATGGTACCGCCAGTGATCGAGGCCGCGCCGCCTTGACTGACCCTGACACCAATGGCGCCGTCTCCGTTCGTGGTGATCCTGTCGTTCTCGGCCTGCAGCCGGCTGCCGGCCCCGACCACATCCGCACCATAAGCCTCCAGGCCTATCTGAGCGTTAGGGAACTGGAGAACCGGAGGGCTGCTCCCGGCCACCCGGTATCCGGTGGTGACCTCGCTGCCCGTCACGATGATCGTGCCGCCGCTGTTGACGAGCACGCCTGCGCTGGAAGGGCCGGTTGTGCGATTTATGGTGTCGGTCAGGGTGACCGAGCTGTCCGCCCCACTCGCCACCGCGCCGGGAGAATTGGGTTGATAGGTGAAAATGCCATAACCCGAGAAGTCGATCCTGCCCCCGGCGTCGGCCCATACGCCCGGGCTGTTTGCGCCATAAGTGGCGGAAGTCGCGCCATCGCTGACCACGATGCTGCTGCCGACGCCCCGGGCGAGCATGCCCGGGGAATTAGCGATGACTGTGCCCCCGTAATAATCGCCTGTTGCGATGGCGCCGCCGTGGACGTTGAGCGTGTCGCCGAACGGGTCGATGCCGAGGTCGCGCGCCGACGGGATGACCTGGGCGGCGAAGGCCTCGTTGATCTCGACGAGGTCGACGTCGTCGATGGTCATACCGGCGCGGGCGAGTGCCTGTCGCGACGCCTCGACCGGGCCGTAGCCCATGACCTCCGGCGACAGTCCGGTCACGCCGGTCGAGACGACGCGGGCCAGCGGGGTGAGGCCGAGGTCGCGGGCCCGGGTGTCGGACATGACGACCAGGGCGGCGGCACCGTCGTTGAGCGGGCAGCAGTTGCCCGCGGTAACCAGCCCGTCGGGGCGGAACACGGGCTTGAGCTGCGACACCGCGTCGTACGTGACGCCGGCGCGGGGGCCGTCGTCGGTGGTGACGAGGGTGCCGTCGGGCAGCTCGACGGGGGTGATCTCGTGGGCGAAGAAGCCGTCGGCGATGGCCTGCTCGGCCAGGTTCTGGGAACGGACGGCGTAGCGGTCCATGTCCTCGCGGG
>JAFKKL010000242.1 GCA_017305595.1 Hyphomicrobiales bacterium
TGCACGCGTGATCAAATTCACCCCGCGCACCCTTTCGACCGCGCCGACACGGCGTGGCAGCGCGAGGCCGCCGGAGGCTGATACCAGCCGGTCCGCCGGACCTGCGAACCATCGGTTTATGAGCGACCGGGATGAATTCCGGCACCGGATGCTGATGAATCTTGCGGCCTTCGTTTTTACCGCCGGTCTGACCGCCGCGGGAATCTGGCTGGCGATCAGTATCGCCGAATTGCAACAGACTCAGGATTGCGCCTTGGCCGGGCATCGCAATTGCGCCCCCTTGATTCCATCCCGCAGCGGGCCGATGTGACCTTAAAACGGCCTCCAATCAGTGCACGAAACGGGAACCGGCTTTCCGCCGCCGCCATTGAACTCCGGGCATGGGTCCGATATACGGGCAATCAACTCGGCAAGGCGGCGGGGCATGTCGGGGCGAGCTGCCCTCACTCTGTCATTTCCGCATTTACCTTCAATCTATCAAAGGCTTAATGATGTCCTCCACATTCGATCAGGTTGCCACCATCATTGCGGAAACCTGCGACATCCCGCGCGATACCATCACGCCCGAAAGTCACGCCATCGATGATCTGGGAATCGACAGCCTCGACTTCCTCGATATCGCATTCGCGATCGATAAGGCCTTCGGCATCAAGCTGCCGCTGGAAAAGTGGACTCAGGAAGTGAATGACGGCAAGGCCACCACCGAGCAGTATTTCGTCCTGAAGAACCTCAGCGCGCGAATCGACGAACTCGTCGCCGCCAAGGGGGCTTAATCGCCGCCCATGGATCTGGCCTATTTCCATCTCATCGATCGCATCACCGACCTCGACCTCGACGCGAAAACCATCGTCGTCGAGGCGCAGGTGCCGCAGCACTCAACGATCTTCGAGGGACACTTCCCCGGCTATCCGCTGATGCCCGGCGTGCTGCTCATCGAGGCGATGGCCCAAACCTCCGGCTGGCTGCTGATCGCGCTGATGAAGTTCGAACGGATGCCGTTTCTCGGCGCCGTCAAGGAAGCCAAGATGCGCGTGTTCGTGACGCCCGGCGAACTTCTGAAAATCGAAGCCAACGTTCTTCACGAGGGCTCTGGCTTCGCCATCACGCAGGCCAGAGTCAGCGTCGACGGCAAGCAACGCTGCAACGCGACCATCACGTTCGGCCACGTCCCCTTCCCGAATCCCGAACTGCGCGGGCACATGGAAACCATGGCCAAGCGCATCGGCTATCCGCAGCAGGCCATGCCTCATGACTGACACCAGCACATCCAAGACGGAGGCGACCGAGGCCTGGATCACCGGCATCGGTCTGGCGACATCGCTGGGCGAAGGTCTTGAGGCGAACTGGGACGGCCTTACGGAGCGCCGCGTCAACGTCGACGACAAAGGCTTCGCCCCCTATCTGGTGCATCCGCTCGCGCCGGTCTCCTTCGATGCGCAGATCCCGAAGAAGGGCGATCAGCGCCAGATGGAAGCCTGGCAGCGCATCGGCACCTATGCCGCTGGCCTCGCACTGGATTCCGCCGGCATCAAGGGCAACAAGGACATCCTGGCGCGGATGGACATGATCGTCGCCGCGGGCGGCGGCGAACGCGATCTCGCGGTCGATTCGGCCATCCTCAATGCCGAGGCGCAGGGCAATTCCGCACCGGGCTTTCTCAACGAACGCCTGATGAGCGACCTGCGGCCGACACTGTTTCTCGCGCAGCTCTCCAACCTGCTCGCCGGCAATATCGCCATCGTGCATGGCGTCACCGGTTCGTCCCGCACCTTCATGGGCGAGGAAGCCGCGGGTGTGGACGCCGCGCGGATCGCGCTGGCGCGGATCGCTTCCGGGCAGAGCGACATCGCACTGGTCGGCGCCGCCCATAACGGCGAGCGCAAGGACCTGCTGGTGCTCTACGAATTCGGCGACTTCAATTTGAAGGACAAGTTCGCGCCGGTCTGGGCGCGCGGCAAGGAGAGCGGCTTCGCGCTCGGCTCCGGCGGCGCGTTCCTCGTCATCGAATCGCGCAAGCACGCGGAAGCGCGCGGCGCCAAGCCCTACGCCCGCCTCACCCAGGTCGTCGCCGACCGTGTGTCGCGCAAGAGCGCCGGCGACGTCACCACCAGCCTTTCCAAGCTGTGGTCCCAACTCGACGGCGTCGAAGGCCAGGGTGCGATCATCACCGGTGCGACGGGCGCCGAGCCGGCGACATCGGAAGAACGCGCCTTCCTGAAGGCGCATCCGGAGTTCGCGGTGCGCGCCACCGGAACCAGTTTCGGCCACACCATGGAAACGCAGTTTCCGCTCGGGCTCGCGCTGGCAGCGCTGTCGATCTCCAAGGGCAAGCTGTTTCCACCGAACGATTCCGCCGGCGTCGAGATTGAAATGACCAAAGCGCCGTCCCAGATTGTGGTGGTCGGTGCCGGTCACTGGCGCGGCGAAGGCATGGCGCTGGTGGAAGCGGTTCGCTGACGCGCGAACTTCGCGGCACCGGCGAGACGCAACGATCGATTGACGTGAGCGATCCACGTCGAAACCAATTGACGGGCGAAAGCTCGTCGTGACTCGGATGGAGCCGCGCAAGCGACCGACGGAGAACATATGTCAGCACCGCGCGATACATTTGGCAGGCCGATCGTCGTCGTCACCGGCATGGGCGTCGTCACCTCGCTGGGTGCCGGGAAGACCGACAACTGGGCGAAGCTCACCGCCGGCGAATCCGGCATCCATACCATCACGCGGTTTCCGACCGATGGACTGAAGACGACGATGGCGGGATCGATCGATTTCGTTCCGGTCGACCCGTTCTCATCAACCGATCTGTCGGAACGGCTTGCCGATCTCGTCACCGAGGAAGCGGTGGCGCAAGCCGGTATCGGCAGCAAGGGCGATTTCCCCGGTCCATTGTTTCTGGCGGTTGCGCCGGTCGAAGTTGAATGGCCGCAGCGCCAGGCGCTGGGTCGCGCCATCGGTAGCAGCACAACCATCGACTACGATCAGATGCTGCGCGTCTCCGGCGGCGGCAAGTTCACCGATTACCACCGCCGATTTCTGTTCGGCTCGGTGGCCGATCATCTGGCCGATACTTTCGGCACCAAGGGATCGCCGATCTCGCTGTCGACGGCATGCGCGTCGGGCGCAACCGCGATTCAACTCGGCGTCGAAGCGATCCGCCGTGGCGAGGCCGACGCGGCCCTGTGCGTCGCGACCGATGGTTCGGTCAATCCCGAAGCACTGATCCGTTTCTCACTATTGTCGGCCCTGTCGACGCAAAACGATCCGCCGCAAGGTGCGGTCAAGCCATTCGCCAAGAACCGCGACGGCTTCGTGATGGCGGAAGGTGCCGGCGCGCTGGTACTGGAGAGTCTTGAGGCCGCCACCGCGCGCGGCGCACGCATTCTCGGCGTGCTCGCCGGCTGCGGCGAACTGGCGGACTCGTTCCATCGCACCCGCTCCAGCCCCGACGGCAAGCCGATCATCGGCTGCGTCCGCAACGCGCTGGCGGATGCCGGCCTCGATGCCGATCAGATCGACTACATCAACGCGCACGGCACCGGCACGCCGGAAAACGACAAGATGGAGTATCTCGGCATCTCGACCGTATTCGGCGAGCGTGCGAGCAAGGTCCCGGTGTCGTCGAACAAGTCGATGGTCGGGCATACCCTGTCCGCCGCCGGTGCGGTCGAGGCGGTGTTCTCCCTGTTGACGCTGGAGCATCAACGCATTCCGCCAACCATCAACTACGACGTTCCCGATCCGGCGATTCCGTTCGACGTGGTGCCGAACACGGCGCGCGACGCGCGCGTCACCACGGTGATGTCGAACTCGTTCGGTTTCGGCGGACAGAACGCGTCGCTGATCATCACCGGCGAGCCGGCTTAAGCACCCGCCGGAGCGCAACGTCTTCCGATGCAACGTTTCCTGCTCCGCACCAAGGCCCGGATTCGCGATGCGCTCAAACCGCTCGGCGAAGCGGCAGTAGGCGCCCTGACGGTCGGTCTGCTGCGTACCACGCGCTATTTCGATCCGATCAACACCGCGAACCTGTTCGGCTGGATCGCGCGACGGATCGGGCCGCTGTTTCGCGAGCATAAGATCGGCCGCGCCAATCTCACCGCCGCCTTTCCGGAAAAATCACCGCAGGAAATCGACATCATTCTCGATGGCGTCTGGGACAATCTCGGACGCATCGCGGCG
The DNA here is from genome assembly GCA_017305595.1 of Hyphomicrobiales bacterium. Taxonomy (GTDB): domain Bacteria; phylum Pseudomonadota; class Alphaproteobacteria; order Rhizobiales; family Xanthobacteraceae; genus 62-47. Next base: position 4,183 of record JAFKKL010000242.1, read on the forward strand.
GAATTCGCGCACATCGATCACGTCTGGGAGCACGATCCGGCCCATCCGGAGGAGAGCCGGATCGAGATCGAGCAGCGCACCCACGAACTGTTCGCCCAGCTTCGCCTCGACAACAAGCCGGCGCTGATCTTCGCCAGCCACATCGGCAACTGGGAGCTTCCGGCCTTGGCCGCCGTGGCGCACGGCCTTGATGCGGCGGTGCTGTTTCGCCGCCCCAACATCGCATCCGCCGACCGTGCCATCGAACAATTGCGCTCGGTCAATATGGGCACGCTGATTCCCGGAGGCCGCGATGCGCCGTTCAAGCTGGCGCAGGCGCTCGAGAATGGCCAACACGCTGCGATGCTGGTCGATCAGTATTTCACCAACGGGGTCGACGTTACTTTCTTCGGGCGCAAGACCAAGGCCAATCCGCTGTTGGCGCGCTTGCGGCGGCAAATCGATTGCCCGATCCACGGCGTCCGCATTATTCGCCTGCCCAACCATCGCTTCCGCGCGGAGCTGACCGAAGAGATTCCGCCGGTGCGCAATGCCAACGGCGACATCGACATTCAGGGCACGATGCAAGCGATCACGTCGGTGATCGAAGGCTGGATACGCGAGTACCCAGATCAGTGGCTGTGGCTGCACCGCCGCTGGCGATAGAGCGATTTACGTTTTGACGGAAGCACCCAATCCGTCATGCCCGGCCTCGTGCCGGGCCATGACGAGCTATGGAACAACCTCACCGCCCCGTCTTCACGCGCGTCCATAGCCGGTTGATGATGCGCTGTGTCGCCGTGTCACGTGCGGTGATGATATAGAGGCGGCTCATGGTTGCCTCGTCCGGATAGACCGTCTTGTCGTTGAGGACTTTCGAATCGATCAGCTTCTGGCTGGCCAGATTGCCGTTGGCGTAGGAAAGGAAGCTGGAGTTCTTCGCCGCCACTTCGGGCCGTAATAGATAATCGATCAGAGCGTAGGCTTCCGACACGTTCTTCGCATCGGCCGGGATCGCCAGATTGTCGAAGAACATCTGCGCGCCTTCTTTTGGAATTGCATAACCGATCTCGACGCCGTTGTTCACCTCCGCGGCGCGCTTCTGCGCCTGTTTGATATCACCGGACCAGCCGACCACCAGACATATCTCGCCGGTCGCCAGCGCGTTCAGATACTCCGATGAATGAAACTTGCGCACCGACGAGCGAACCTGCCCGACCAACGCAGCCGCCTTCTCAAGATCGGCTTGCTTGGTGGAGTTCGGATCGAGGCCAAGATAGTTCAGCGCCGCCGGCAGAATGTCGTCAGCCGAATCCAGCATCTGGACGCCGCAGTCTTTGAACCTGGCAAGACTGGCCGGATCGAACACCAGGCTCCACGACGTCACCTGCGCATCCGCGCCAAGGATTTTCTGCAACGCCTTAACGTTGTAGCCGATGCCGGTGGTGCCCCACATGTAGTTCACCGCATGGGCATTGTCGGGATCGTACACCGCCAGCCGCCGCGTCACCTCCGGCCACATGTTGACGAGGTTGGGCAGCTTGGACTTGTCGAGCTTCTGAAAAATTTTCGCGCCGATCTGGCGCTGAAGAAAATAAGCGCTCGGCACTACCAGATCGTAACCGGACTTGCCGGTGAGCAATCGCGTCTCGAGAGTCTCGTTGGCGTCGAACGTGTCGTAGACGACCTTGATGCCGGTTTCCCTGGTGAAATCGTCGAGCACACCCGGCGCGACGTAGTTCGACCAATTGTAGAAGTGGACGACTTTCTGCTGCGCCTGCGCAGCCGTCGCTCCGATCACCACGGCCGCGAGTCCCGCCAGCCACCGCACCACGCTCCGTGCCGCCAATCACACCTCCTTATCGATGTATCGCATCCGACAATCGTTCCAGCGCGGCGTCCAGCGTGACGTCGTTCTTAGAAAAACAGAAACGCACCACCGAGGTCACCGCGTTCACTTCATAAAAGGCCGACACCGGGATCGCTGCAACCTTGTGTTCGGTCACGATCCGGCGACAGAACGCCTCATCCGTTTCATTCAAACCCAGCACGGAGAGATCAACGGTGAGAAAATACGTGCCTTGCGACGGCAGCACCGGAAATCCAAGGCTGGTCAAACCGGCGGTCAGACGATCGCGGCTGCGCGCGAGTTCGGCGCGCATGTCATGAAAGTACGCATCCGGCTTACCAAGCCCGTAGGCCACCGCGACCTGAAGATTGGGCGCAGTGGTAAAGGTGAGAAACTGATGCACCTTGGCGGCGACGCGCAATAGCGGCGGCGCGGCGCAGACGAAGCCGATCTTCCATCCGGTCAGGCCGAAGATCTTGCCGGCCGATCCGATCTTGAGCGTGCGATCGCGCATCCCCGGGATCGCGATCAGCGGAATGTGCTCGCGGCCGTCGAAGACGACGTGCTCCCAGACTTCATCGCAGATCGCGATGGCGTCGAATTCCTGACAAAAGCGCGCCAGCAGTTCGAGGTCCTCGCGCGGATACACCACCGCCGCCGGATTGAGCGGATTGTTGAACACCACGGCCTTGGTCTTGTGATTGAAGACCTCGCGCAGAATTTCCTCGTTGAGCCGCCAGCCCGGCGGCTGCAAACGAACCAGCCGCGGAATGCCGCCGGCCTGCCGGATGATCGGCAGATAAGAATCGTACATCGGCTGAAACAGCACGACCTCGTCGCCGGGCTCGATCACCGCCAGCAGCGAACTGGTCAACGCCTCCGTACCGCCCGACGTCACCATCACCTCGGTCATCGGATCGAGACTGAGCCCGTGCCAGTGTGCGTAATGCGTCGCGATGGCCTGCCGCAATTCCGGGATGCCCATCATCGACGGATATTGATTGTAGCCGTCCACCACCGCATCGGCCGCCGCGCGGCGGATATCCTCCGGCCCCGGCGCGTCCGGAAAACCCTGACCGAGATTGATGGCGTTGTTGTCGCGGGCAAGTTGCGACATGGCTTCGAAGACGGTGACCGGTAGCCCGGCGAAAACCTGGTTCATCACGATGTCAGCCGCCGGTCCGGATCGGCAGCCCAGCCGCTTTCCAGGCGATCATGCCGCCTGCGAGATGCTTGTCGTAGGGGAAGCCGGCGGCCTGGATCGCGTGCGATATCTTCGCGGAGCGATTGCCGGAACGGCAAGCAAACACCAATTCCCGGCCCTGCAAGTCGGGAATCTCTGATGGATCGAAGGTCGATAGCGGCAGTACCACGGCGTCCGGATAGGCCTCAGCGGCCACCTCGTTAGGCTCGCGGACGTCGACCAGAAGATAGCGCCCCTCCTCGACCCCTTTCGCCACCTCAACCGGCGTCAAATCCTGTACCGTGATATTCTGATCGGACACCAAACTCTCCTCGCCGCTTGTCACCGGGCCTTCGCCGGCGGGCCAAACTCGCGCCTCGCGCGTCGAAAATCAAGCGCCTGCGCACGGTCCGGCGAGCCCAAAACCGCCGCCCCGCCGGAGATCAGATCGTCACTTGAGTGCCGACTTCAACCACGCGACCGGTGGGGATCTGGAAGTAGTCGGTGGCGTCGTTGGCCGAACGGCTGAGCATGATGAACAGGCGATCCTGCCAGCGCGGCATTTCGGATTTCGCCGCCATCTTGAGCGAACGTCGCGAGACGAAGAACGACGTCGACATGATGTCGAACTGCCAGCCGAGCTTGCGGGCAATGCCCAGCGCACGCGGCACGTTCGGCGATTCCATGAAGCCGAAGCGCAGCCTCACGGTCGCAAATTTCTCGCTGATGCTCTCCATGTGGACCCGCTCCAGCGGATCGACCCGTGGCGTCTGCGCCGTCTCGATGGTGAGAATAACGTTGTGTTCGTGCAGCACCTTGTTGTGCTTGAGATTGTGGAGAAGTGCGGTCGGCACGAAGTTGGGATCACTGGTGAGAAACACAGCCGTGCCCTTCACCACATGGGGCGGACGCTTTTCGAGGCTCTTGATCAGGTCCAG
>JAFKKL010000243.1 GCA_017305595.1 Hyphomicrobiales bacterium
TTGTGAGCAGAATCAGGTCGTTGGCGAAGTCGATCCATCCGCTGCCGCGCAGCCGCGCATTGGTTTGATTGAGACTTGGATTCTGCCTATAGTTGATGGATTCCCCGTCCAGCTTGAGATCGATGCCATGCCGCTCCCACAGTGTATGCGCACGCAGCGATGGTGCTAGGACCGCGGCAATATCGGAACGCTGGAATGTGTCGGATGAAAACACATTGCTGTCGTAAAGTATCCCGGACGTCAACGCCGGGTTGAACATCCACGAACCTGAGCGAATTCCAACCGGCTTATATCCAGGCTGCTGTCGCTTCATGACTGGCATATCCTCTGGCGGAATCTCGTCACCGCTATCTCGGTTAGTTAATTCCGGTAGTGGTGACGGTTCAAAGACACGCTGAGCATTCCAAGGAGGATCGACCAGCAACTTCGTTGAAGGGATCACCTGTGCATCCGAACGCGATGAACAAGCCAGCAACAGGCCAGCGACACTGATGTACGCAACTACACATTTCATCCAGCGTGCCCTGCAGAAAGCAGTCCTGCATCATTGAGATGATCGACATTTAACTCTTCAGGATTGCGTCGAGAGGCGTCGTCGATTCTTCTTGTTGAAGTCGCGACGCCAGATCCACCAACCAAGGTCTCGCGTACAGGCACATCAGTGAACCGCTGAAAGCGAGTTCGTAGTGATTGAATGTGTTGCATCGTATAGCGACGACACTATGGCGACTCCGATGATGCAAGATGGTTCGAATCGAGCGCTGAAGATGAGGCTCGCATGATTAGAAATAACGCTCAGGGACCCGGATGTTGTCGCCTGGGTAGACGGGAACCGGCGCGGTCAACGGATATGTTTCCTCCGTCGTGCTTCCTGATCGGCGAAGATACACTTTGCCCTCATTCGCACGATAGGTGAAGCCACCCGCGCTCGCGACTGCATCCAGAACGGTCAAGCCGTTTCGATAGGGATACTCGCCGCTCTTCTTGACTTCTCCAAGAATGTAATATGGCCGATAAGCGGCAACCTCGACATTGACGCGCGGATCGCGAACGATCCCCTTGGATAGTGCGGCTGCGATGCCGCGTTCGACCTGCCGTGTTGTAAGTCCCGCGGCTTTTACATGTCCTGCTAGTGGGATTGAAACGCTCCCGGCGCTGTCGATTTCATACTCGCCAGTAATGTCCTGCTCGCCATAGACCTTGACTCGAATTCTGTCGTTTGGACCAAGGATATACGTCGATGATGACGATGCATGCGCCGCACGTTCGGCTGAGAGCGCGTTTGATGCGTCGAGCGCTACTGTGACTGCGCACGCAAGGACACCACAGACCAGCAAGAGAATGTACCGTTGCAGCATGTCGCTCACATCGAGTTGGTCAAGATTGATTGGCGCCATCGCGCCGCGATGGGAGTAAGGCGACGAAAGACGGCAAAAGAATGTGATGAAAGTTCCGATTGCGAACGATCGCTCCGCGCGAGAACCTCTGTCAGCTAGATTCAAATGCGTTTGTCGCGAATTTCTAAAGTACGAGAACAGTTGACGCTTCAATCGCTATGCAAGTGAGTACACCGCTTCGCCAAGCGCCGGTGTCAATGTTGATTCGATTGTGGCGTATCTCTGGATGCGCGACGGGCGTGTGACCATGCACCACGATCTTGCCATGCGGTTGATCTGACATCAGGAAATCCTCGCGTATCCACATGAGATCGCGTGGATCTTGTTGATTCAAAGGAATGCCCGGACGAATGCCGGCGTGTACGAAGAGAAAATCGCCGTAATAAAAAGTGTTCTGAAGGCACTGGAAAAATAGTCGGTGTGTTCGAGGCAGCGCCAATTGCAGCGATCTCTGCACAGCGTTGCATGTCGTCACATCGAGAGTTCCCTGCGATATTCCATAGGATGCAAGTGTTTGCAGCCCGCCAAGTCGGATCCAATGCGGGAAAATTTTCGGATTGACGAGGAATTCTTCCAGGAAACTTTCGTGATTGCCGCGGAGACAAATGGCACCACGGCGAACCATTCGGACAGCGAGTTGGTCAATGACGCCTTTCGAATCGGGGCCGCGGTCGATGTAGTCGCCGAGATAGACTTCAATAGCGCGATTGATCGGTCGCCTTCGAATGTCAGACTCGATCCGATCGATGATGTCGACAAGAAGATCGGAACGGCCATGGATATCGCCGACGGCATATACCCGGACGCCGGGTGGCAGGGCGCCGAGGGTCGAAGAACGCATCCTCAAGTTCCGAGAGTCGAGAGTGGGAGATCGTCTTACAAGCTGACGCGATTATACGGTCGCTATGCAAAATCTAGAAGAATATCAGTTTGAGCAAGAGAAGAATTACAATCCATCCAATAGTGTTCGCGAGAATGAGTGCATTCCTGAGCCGTCGGTCCGAACCATCGGCCGACGCTGGTGACGCAGAGATGTTCGCTTCATCTGCGATCATCGCTCGCTCCGCTGCCAACGGGTCTGCGGATTGACCACTGGCATCCGACGTTTCGACGTCTTTCAATCTGGCAATCATATTAGGCTCATAGGAGCTAACGGGAACCGCAATTGCTACGATATTATGAAGCGGCGTTTAGCTTTTGGTAAATGGATAACCTGAAATGCGATCATAAGACGAATAGGCGGACAGTGAGAATTCGGTCGGGGGGCATCACTGTAAACTTGTTTCAGACGTTGACACGATTTGTGATCGTCGACGAGCGATGAACGAGACGATCCATGGAGGCAATCGGAAGACATATTAAGTGCTTCGAACAACACGGGCGTTTTTCTGAGGCACGAGAGATACTGATAATCTGCGTGTGCGGTGCGCAAACTTTCCGCTTTCCCGCCCCATTTCTTCCAAACAAAACCGGAGAGTGTGCGTCCACAGCAGGCACGCGTCGCTGAGCTTTGCGATGTGGGGCGTTGGTACTTAGCAGGGGCGATCGAGCATTGGATATGTGAGGAACATCGCGTCGCTTGAATACTTGTCGTGCCTACAACATTGGGTCGAGAGCGGAATTAATGTCGTCTACAGCTGCAGCGCGTTCGGTCGATAATAACGTTACGCCGATCTGGAAATCGCAGAACCTCATTTCGATACGGCCGGTGGGGTATGTCCGGAGAGGTGTGTATCAGACCCGAAGCCGGGGTATGTTTAGACGTAGCGAGCCTGCGTCGTCGCACGTAAAGCGTGCGTTTGATGTCGTCACCGCATCGTTGGCTCTGATCTTCTTTGCTCCGCTTTTCCTGGGAATCATGATCGCGATCAAGGCGACGTCGCGTGGGCCTGTTTTCTTTCGCCAGTACCGCCATGGCTATCGCAACAGTCTGTTCAAGATCTACAAGTTTCGCACAATGCGAGCCTCGGATAGCGATCCTGCCGGAGTTAGACAAACGGTGCGCGATGATCCGAGGGTTACGGCGATAGGCCGCGTGCTTCGCCGTACCAGCCTCGACGAGATTCCGCAGCTGATCAATGTCATTAAGGGCGACATGTCTCTGGTGGGGCCGCGCCCGCATGTGCCGGGTATGCTCGCCGCGGACCTCCGCTATGAGGAGCTGGTGCCCTATTATTTTCAACGACATATCGCACGACCCGGAATCACGGGCCTCGCTCAAGTTAGCGGCTGTCGGGGAAGCACAGTTGAGCCCGATCTGGCAATCAAGCGTATCGATTATGATCTCGACTATATCGAAAAATGGTCGTTCCAGATGGATGTCGAGCTGTTGGTGCGGACGGTTCGGCGTGAGTTCCTATCGGGATCTGGGTCCTGACGCAATGTTTCAGCCGCAAGCGGTACATTTGGGGTGACACAATGATAAAGCAATCGGGTCGGATCATTCCAGTTCTGCTGTCTGGCGGCGCTGGTACGCGACTGTGGCCGCTATCGCGCGAAACTTATCCGAAGCAACTACTGTCGTTGCTTGGTGAGAAGACGCTGCTGCAACAGGCGGCGTTGCGTGTAACCGATCCCACGTTGTTTGGAAGTTTGATGGTCGTTGCGAATGTCGAGCATCGATTCGCAATCGCGGATCAGTTGCGTTCGATTGATGTCGTTGATCCGACCATGATTCTGGAACCCTTTGGCCGGAATACCGCGGCGGCGGTCGCAGTAGCCGCGCTGGCCGCCAGCGAGCGAGACCCAGATGCGATAATTCTGGCGATGCCGGTCGATCATTGGATAAAAGATGCGGCTGCCTTCCGAACTGCTGTCCAGACGGGGGCTGCTGCGGCAAAGGCCGGAAAGCTCGCATTGTTCGGTATCCAGCCGACACTGGCGGCGACCGGGTTCGGCTATATTCGTATTGGAAAGCAACTGATGGGCGCCACAGGCTCGAATGAAGTTTCGGGGTTTGTGGAGAAGCCTAGTCAAGAGCGCGCGCGGGAGCTCATTGCCGCCGGCGATTATGTCTGGAATAGCGGGATATTCCTGTTGCCGGTGCGAATCTTTCTCAAAGAACTGCAAAAATTTGCGCCGGATGTGTTGAGTGCCTGCAAGGCGTCCCTGAAAGGTGCCACCAAAGATCTCGACTTTCTTCGCTTGGAAAAGGATGCATTCGAGGCCTCTCCATCGGTCTCGATTGATTATTCCGTGATGGAAAAGACCGAACATGCGGCCGTCGTGTCGACTGATTTCGGCTGGAGCGACGTCGGAAGCTGGTCTGCTTTGTGGGATGCCGGGGACAAGGATGGCAGCGGAAACGTCGTGGTCGGCGATGTCGTGATGGAAGATGCCAGCGGTTGTTATGTTCGCGGCGAAGGACCATTGGTCGCCGCGCTCGGCATTCAGGATCTTGTGGTAACAGCGACGCCTGACGTTGTCCTGGTGACAACGAAAGGGCGCGACCAGGATGTCGGAAAGCTTGTCAGTCAATTGAAGGCGAACGGCCATCGCGCGGCAACCCAGACCCAGCGCGTACATCGGCCGTGGGGATATTATCAATCGATTGACGTCGGCGACCGATTCCAAGTGAAGAGGATTACGGTCAATCCGGGCGCTAAGCTATCATTGCAAAAGCATTTCCATCGCGCTGAGCACTGGGTGGTCGTCAATGGTACAGCCATCGTAACCCGCGATAACGAGGAAATCTTGCTGCGGGAAAATGAGTCGATTTTTGTGCCGCTTGGTTGCATGCATCGTCTCGAAAATCCAGGAAAAGTACCGCTCAATCTAATCGAGGTGCAGTCGGGTCCGTATCTTGGCGAAGACGATATCGTTCGAACCGAGGACGTCTATCGTCGGGTCTGAGAAACGAGGTGGCGACCGCGGTGCATTTATATCGTACTTCTCGATGACGATACGATAAGCAAGGAGCTGGGATGATGAATCCGGTCAGATCCACCAAAAACATAATCAAGGAAGCCTTTCCGTCGCTCTGGCTTCGATGGCATTTGATGCATCGTCCAAGAACGGCAGAGGTTGAACTCTCCGTTCTTCATAAGGTGGTTCCGGCAGACGCGGTGACTGTCGATGTCGGAGCAAACTGTGGTCTTTACACGCGTGAACTTGCACAGATGTCAAAATGTGTTCATGCGTTTGAGCCATCAAATAGTATGGCGGACGTGCTGCGCCAGACGTCCGCTGATAATGTTCGTGTTCACGAAGTCGCGCTGTCCGACCATGGAGGACAGGCGGCACTCTTCATTCCAGCCGGAGAGGCCGGCCTTGTTCACGGACTTGCCTCTATTGAGCCGCAACTGGAGTCTTTGACAAGGCCTGGTATAGCGACATCGGTCTCGACTGCGCGGTTGGATGATATCATTCACGAGGACGTTGCGTTTGTGAAGATCGATGTCGAGGGGCACGAACTCAGCGTGTTGAATGGCGCAACGAAGCTACTCGATCAGAGCCTGCCCGTATTTCTTGTCGAAGCAGAAGACCGCCACCGTGCGGGAGCCACGGAATCCATATTCGAGTTCTTTAGAGACAGATCCTATAACGGGTTCTTTCTCGAAGATGGAGATGTTGTGCCGGTCGACGATTTCGATGTCGAGATATTCCAGGACGCAGGCTCACTTCTTCCGAACGGCGGTCGCAAGCAGGGGCGCTCCTACGTGAACAATTTCTTTTTCTTCCCGCCGGCCCAGGATGGATACGTCCTTCTGAGCGCCTGAAATCAATCTCAAGACATTCTCTGATCATCTGCGCAAACGTGCGCCACGGACGAACTCGGATACAGGAGGCTGTAAGCCAATGCGGATCGCCATGATCGGAGCGGGTTACGTTGGGCTGGTATCGGGAGCATGCTTTGCCGACTTTGGGCATCATGTAATCTGTGTCGACAATGATATCGACAAGATCGCAGCGCTCAATGATGGTGAAATACCTATCTATGAGCCTGGCCTCTCTGACCTTGTCGAGAGCAACGTGCGGCAGCATCGGTTGGCATTCTCGACTGATTTAAAAGCCTCAATTGCCACGGCGGAAGTTGTCTTCATCGCCGTTGGCACGCCGTCGCGCCGTGGCGATGGTCATGCGGACTTATCTTATGTCTATGACGTCGCTCGTGAGCTGGCAGGTGCGTTGTTACGGAAAGTTACGGTAATCGTGACGAAATCCACCGTGCCTGTCGGGACGGGCGATGAGGTCGAGCGGATCATACGAGATGAGAATCCGGACGCTGATATTGCCGTCGTGTCCAACCCCGAATTTCTGCGGGAGGGCGCTGCAATTCGAGATTTCAAACACCCTGACCGGATTGTCATCGGAAGCGAAGATAGACGTGCTGCCGCCATCATGGGGGAGGTCTATCGACCGCTTTATCTTAATGCCGCACCAATTCTCCATACTAACCGCCGTACGGCAGAGTTGACGAAGTATGCGGCAAACTCGTTTCTCGCCACCAAGATCACCTTCATTAACGAGGTCTCTGATCTCGCGGAGAAGGTTGGTGCCAATATCCAGGATGTGGCGCGTGGAATTGGCCTGGATAATCGGATCGGCTCGAAATTCCTCCACGCCGGTCCCGGTTTCGGTGGTTCCTGCTTTCCGAAGGATACGATGGCGCTTATCAAGACGGGTCAGGACAATGAGGCGCCGCTCCGAATCGTCGAGACCGTCGTTGCCGTTAACGAACAGCGCAAGCGAGCGATGGCGCGCAAGGTGGCAAATGCATTCGGCGGTAATATTCGGGGAAAATCGATTGCGGTACTGGGCGTCACCTTTAAGCCGAATACCGACGATATGCGAGATGCGCCATCCATTCCGTTGATTACTGCTCTGCAGGACATGGGTGCGAGTGTGAGAGTGTTTGATCCGATCGGTATGGATCAGGCGCGACGGGTTCTCACCGATGTCTCCTTTTGTGACGATGCGCGGGATTGCGCGAGAGGCGCCCACGCGCTTGTTGTTGTTACCGAATGGGAGCAGTTCCGTGCGCTGGATCTCGGCGAGCTAGCGACCATCATGGCATGCCCCGTTATCATCGATCTCCGAAATATCTATTCACCGGAAGATGCGATGCTTAATGGGTTTCATTATTGCGGCGTTGGGCGGCCACAGCCGGCGACATACTGAGACAGGTTCCAGTTATTGGCGCCCGCAATGACGAATTGGAGTTCGTCTGCGCTTCTCCCGCGGTTCCAATCGCATCCGGTCAAGAAAATCTCTCAATCGAGTGGCAATTTCGAAAGAGCCGGCTAGCGCTCGCCTGAAGCGGTCGGCCTGAGATTTCCTGATAATCCGCCAAGGATTACTGCATTGAAAGAAATATTGAGCCAAGTTTTTCGCGGTCGGGCTGTATCATTTCGAACGCGGTCATCTCATCGGGATCGCCAATCGGATTCTGCAAGTGTTGTTCTTGTCGCCAAGGCCATCAACGAAGCATTGGCGGCCGCCGAATTCGAACGAGCCGGTCTTGCGCGGCGTATCGAAGATGTTCTGTCCCGCGCAGCGGTTGCGGTCGGAAATGATGTTGACGAGTATATTGATCGTGACGAGAGGGACACGAGTTATCTGAACGGGATGGATGCCCAAATTCAAAGCGGCCAAGATCGGCTGAAGCAACTGGACTACAACATCGCACAGTTCCAAGCACTCAAGGCAGAGCTTGCGCTCAAGTTTCCCGAGGTCGTTATTGAGGCATTGTAGTTCTCCAATATCTGGCGACGAGATCCGTAACATAAAGTGACACAGCTGATCTTCGTAGGCGCCATCTCACGGCAAGGCCGATAGTACGGCCGTAGCAACGGTTAGGGTTTAGGTGCCCGTCTTCTCTCCATCGAAAATGCGGCGCGGAAACAGGGTGCATAGGTGTCTGACTAAGTTCCTACGCTTTTCAGGCTCCGGAATTTAATGAAAAGAATCGGTTATCAGGCGTTTGGCGAACTCAGGTTCTGCATCCCGAGATGTTGCGGATACCAAGCTCTATTTGTTCCGGAAGCTGTTTCGACACTCACGAGCCATTTGGTTGTCGATGCCCGTCTCAATTGTTGCTGTATTCCTATTTGACCGAAGAGAAGAATAAACGAACGGTGTGCTTTCGTTTTTACCGAGATCGTTTCATAACAGCGCGCGGGACACTCAGAGCGCTTCTGGCGTAGTAACTGTGCAAGCAGCCTACAGATCTACAACTTATCCTTGGACGAGAGGGAAAGCCGGTGCCTGCACCGGGCCGAAACCGAAGTATAGGGGTGGACGTCGAGAGAATTCGCCTTGATGTCGACTGCGAGAGTATTGCGCACCACTATTTTCCGCAGGAGAGATGCGATCGCTGGCCGGATTTCCGCGACAGAGGTGGGTTGAAACGTTCTCACTGTGCTCTTCTCTTAAAGAAGCCTACATCAAAGCATGTGGTGGGGGCTCCAAATTCCTCTCGATAGCTTCGATATGAGTTTGGAGCCGGGCAGTCCCGCGCATTTTCTCGGTGGCGCCAAACCGCCGTGGCGCATGAGTGGCTTTATGGGGGACAACGATTATCCCGCCGCAGTGATCTACGAAGGACCTCCCGGTGATCTCTGATCCTTCATTCTCGCCCGGGAATAGTGGTTGGCTTTCGCAGTGCCTAGCGGCGGGAAATGCGGAGGCCGTGGGTTTCGTCTGTGAGAGTTACGGCCGGAGAGTCCTCGCGGACAAGGCCTTGCAAATAGGAGCGATGAGCTATGAGTCAGCATACTCTCGATACCATTGCACAAAGCGGGCAACACCCTCGCGCACTGGAACCTGCGGTTGATAGCCGACACTTGTGGCGATCATACTAACTTCGGCGAAGGTGCTCGGCACGTCACCCGGTTGCATCGGCAAAAGTTCGCGGATCGCCTTCTTATTCAAAGAGGATTCGATCGCTTCAATGAACTCCGACAGCATGATCGGGTTGCTGTTACCGATGTTGAATATGCGGAACGGTGCACTGCTGGTCGCGGGATCGGGGCGTTCGCTATCCCAATTTGGATTCGGCCGCGCAATATCGTCGCTGGTGCGCAAGATGCCGTCGACGATATCGTCGATGTAGGTGAAGTCACGCATATGTTCGCCGTTGTTGAACAGCTTGATTGGCTCGCCGGCGAAAATACTTCTCGTGAACAAAAATGGCGCCATGTCCGGTCGTCCCCACGGCCCGTAGACCGTGAAAAAGCGCAAGCCCGTCGTTGGTAGCTGAAACAGATGACTATAGCTGTGCGCCATAAGTTCGTTGGCGCGCTTGGTCGCTGCATAGAACTGCACCGGATGGTTGGCGCCGTCATGCTCGCTGAATGGCATTTTGGTGTTCGCGCCGTAAACGCTGCTAGTACTTGCGTAGACAAGATGCGGAGTGTGCGCTTCACGACAAGCTTCAAGAAGGTTCGTGAAGGCGACGATGTTGCTTTCGACATAAGCGCGCGGATTTTCCAGGCTGTAGCGTACACCTGCTTGCGCCGCGAGATGGATCACCCGGTCGAACTTATGATTGGCAAAGCACGAATCCAGCGTACGACGGTCAGCCAGATCGGCACGAATAAACAGATAGCTGCCGGACGATCGCGCGGCGACCTCGTCCAATGCCCTTAGGCGCGCCTGTTTCAGAGCTGGATCGTAGTAGTCATTGATGACATCGATCCCGATCACCGATTCGCCGCGCTCCAGCAACCGCTTCGCCGTGTGAAAACCTATAAATCCAGCATTGCCGGTCACCAGTACCTGCATGAGATGTCCTCCATTCACCATATTTGATGGTGTGCCATCGATGTCGATGGCGATCGTACAGGCGCGAACAGGCACATTAATGACACGGCAGAAACCAATTTCTCATCACCATTCAAACCGTGCGCCGACTCCGACAGATGTGGAGCCGTTCGCATCAACATCCGATTCCACTCGGATAGACGCGTCACGTCGATACTTGCTGAGAGGCCAGAGTGGCTCGGGCTGGCACCCGTTCGAACTCCAACGCTCAGCCGATCGCCGATCGTACGCGATGCACCGACCATCGGCAGCCTCCCGATCCAACGCCAACCTCCAGGCTACCGACACTGTCCCTCGATTGAGCACGGATTGTCCCAAGTATTTCCACTTTAGCATACTTTATCGTCGTGTAGGACACAGCGAAGGTGAGTGACGAAACTTACTATCGCGATGTGAGCGGACATCTTTAGGCGCGCGGCTGTAGCCCGGGATGCCGCACCTCACGTTTCGAAAGGGCGAGCCCATGGTTTGAGCAGAACAACAAAATTCGACCCAACCAAAAAACAAGGGCAATAAAAAGCCGCTCTGGCTGGCTGTCGGTTCTGTGGGGCCGGCTACATTTCGGTGATGACGACCGAAATGCTGCCTGTCGGGGTCATGACTCCGATAGCGACAGGCTTACAGGCTCTGTCGGCGACGCCGGTTTGATGATTTCCGTGCCGGCGCTACTGGCGGCCGTTTTCGCGCCCGTCGTTATTCTCGTTGCGGACGGACTGGACAGACGGCGCATTTTGGCGAGTCTCGTTGTCTTGCTGACGATCACAAACCTCATGTCGGCATTCGCCAGCATCCTGAACTGGATGCTGCTGACAGCGCGTGTCGTCGTAGGGCTCTGCATGGGGAGCATCTGGGCGATCGCGGGCGGTCTCGCGCCGAGATTCGTGCCTCAGTAGTTGGCGGGGCTGGCGAACGCGATTATCTTCGGGGGCGTTTCCACTGCATCGGTTCTGGGCATGCTGATCGGTGCGATCATTGGTGACTTTGCTGGTTGGCGAGTCGTCTTTTGGGG
>JAFKKL010000244.1 GCA_017305595.1 Hyphomicrobiales bacterium
GGGCGTCGCTTGACGAGGCAATCCGCGAAGGCGCCCTGACGCGGTTGAGGCCCGTCCTGATGACAGCCTTGGTCGCGAGCCTCGGCTTCATACCGATGGCCTTCAACGTTGGTGCTGGCTCCGAGGTACAACGGCCGCTGGCGACTGTCGTCATCGGGGGTATCGCGTCCTCGACCTTACTGACCTTGCTGGTTCTACCGGTGCTCTATCGACTGCTTCACCGACGAGAGGCCGTCGCAGGTTCGGCGCAGCGGCAGATGCCGAACCGTTTGAGCGGCGTTCCGAGCACATGAGGATATGCCATACAATGGAGCGTGCCGCGTTGGTTGCGCGACAACGCCAAGGTTCGTTGGTACGATCTTGGCGGGCCCGGCGACCCCGGTCTCAAGCAGTACAAGAATGGTTTGGCTGGGAAGCGCGGTGTACTGCTTCCGATGAAGACATTTCACTACTGTACCGAGGTTGCCGCAAGTATTATGGTGAGAATGAATGTTCGGGTTGCGCAATGCGCGCAACAAAGTCCAGCGTTGGCAACGAGGCGGCTGAGACCGCGCAACACTTGTCTTCGCGTCACACCATCCGTTCGGGGACAGGCGACGGCTCGATTGCCGTCCTCAAGGCGGAAAGTCGTCTATTTGAATTACGAAGATCGTCCCCTCGACGATAGGTTCACACTGGACTCGTTTGCGGTCTGCCTCTTGAAGCGGTCCTTCCTTAGGCCGCTCGCTTGATTCCAGAACGCCAAAGATTGGGGTTTGCGATAAGAGCCTTGTTCACGGCGGCCCTTGCATAGAAGAAACTCAAAAAAATATCTGGATCAAAATGAGCCTCGATGCCTACGTTCCGAAGAGCAGATCGAATTTGCTTGTGGTGCAATTCTGCGCTCTGTGATAGCTCCCCCAGCGACACGTAAGCTTGAAGGAATTCTTCTGCGCTTTCTCGAGAAACAACGAGGACCTTTCTTCGTGCTTCAGGACTGAACTCTTCTACAAGGCAGAGATGGCCTGCCGCGATGAACTTCTGTACCGAATCGCGTCCCATGCCGACAATGAATTTGGCGGCCTCAGCTTTAGTGAAACCCGACTTCACTTGACCTTCGCGGATGGCCGCGATGATTTCGTCCGCGTCGACTAGAAGCGCTCCATACTCGCGACGTCCGGATAACAACCCCTTCCAGATGCGTCCGGCAAACAGGAAATCAATAATCTCGTTCAGTCCGGACACGGCCGCCTGTCGAGCCCTAAGAACAGACATCTGTCGACCCGTCGGTTTTTCTACGGGCACCGTGTCCCGGAACAATCGTTCCAGCGTGTCATCAACAGCAGCCTGGGTAAATCTATGTTTGGCATAAGCCTTTTCATGCGAACCTGTAACGGTCGGCAGGTGTCCGGCGTTGATCATGTAAAACAGATGATTGCGTGGAATGCCCGTGACCTGTTGGACTTGCGTCGTCGTCAGTGCGCTTTTCAGGTCGTCCAATATTCGTTCGAGTTCGTCCGACTTGACCGTGACCCGGTGATCCATCAACTGGAGCGTGGCTTCATCCCGGAGCTGCTTTCGTTCAAACAACCGTCGAATGGTGAGGCTGTGCGCTCCAGAAACATTTGCCGCGGACCTGATCGTATGGACGACCCGCTTTTCTAGAACTTCGCCAAGGACGCTAGTCCCGGCCTTTATGGGGACATTCGCAATAGCGACACGTCGAAACAGGTTTCGAGGTTTTGCGTAGTCCCGGCTATTTTTCGTGCTTTCCAACAAGCCATACGCATGGCCAAAGGTGTCTCGCAATCCCCAAAACCCTCGAGTAGTCGATTGGGCGTCGGCCAACCGCGTCAACAGACGCTCGATTTCGACGTCTCCTTGGCATGCGATCTTAAACCCTTCGTCGGCAGCAGTTGCATGCTCGGACACCGACAGTGAAGTGACGAGTACTTTCGGGGGATGGAGCGCGGAAAGTCCCAGCGTTTCGCAGAAGGCAATTGCCGCTGACAGCGGCATGTCATCTAGCCAGTTTGCAGCATCGCACCGCCCCTCAAGGCGGTCCATCATCCACTTCTGGAACGGAGAGGGTGAGATCTTCACGGAGGCTTGCGCCAACTCATCCAGCTTCGGGACGATCGCGGCGATCCATTCGGTAAAGTCGAACGGCTGATAGCGACGTCGTGTAGGCGTTGTCGGGACGAGAAGAACGTTATGCCGATCGCATGATCTAAAATGAGTTATGATCCACTCCAGACGCAACCAGGGACGAGTGGCAACGGGACCATCGTACTGTGCGAGGTCTTCCCGGATGCAATGCGGACAGATGCAGAAATATGTTCGTCGCACCGAAAGTCGTGAGAGGCTTTCCGTTCCTATCGTGAAGCAATCACCATCAACGGAGGGAATCGGAGTAAAGCGCGAGAGCTTCTCGACATCTGCGCTACCCAATACGGCGATCGATTGAAGCGCACTGTGTCGACATTTGTCGAGATCATGCGGGTGAATTCGCATTTCCCGCAGAAATTTCCGCATTGGGAGGCCGTTCAGCCCCGCTAATCTCGATGCAAAACCTGCGGCAGGCTCGCGCGCTTCCAAGGGGTAGCGCCAACTGACGGCGCGCAACAACCCTATGTCGGTCAAGGCAGTTTATCTCCCTCGATAATGAATGAGCCTGGAGGAAGTAGTCTCCATTCGTCGACGAGAAAGGGATTCATGTCGTCGCGCCCCTGTGCGCTCGAATGAAGTATATATGCATTTGCAAAATGGTTTCGGTGCAACGCTTTTGCATTCTCTTTCATCGCGATCTGGAGGGTAGCCAAGACTACTTGGGTCGTTCGTCCATAGCGATATTTGGCCGCGTGAGCGATGCGATCCGGAATGTCCGTTGCCAGCACTGACGTAGCGTCGATACCGGCGGCTTCGGCCATGTCCCTCAGGATATTTAGAACGAGTTTTCTTTCATGATCTATGTCGATGTCGGGCAGGTTTTCAAAGAATCCGCGACGTTCGAATTGTTCGTCCAGACGGGCGATTTCGGTAGTGCGGGGGAGTCCGGACATAATGATACTAATGGGCCAGGCAGCATGGTTCATGACGCCCTTGAGCGCTTTTGCCAGTGCTTTTCGATCGCGATCCGCTTCGGTCTCCTTCAGCATATGATGGGTTTCATCGATGTGAATGATGAGAACCTTCTTATGATGCAGACGATCCGGAAGCGTTCGCCAGAGTTCGCTTGGGTCGGGACTCTGAAGAATGGGGTAGCCCGCTTGTTCAAGAACCATGCGGCCCAATACTCCGAGTGTACACGGCCCTGTCAATGATACCGTGACTATCGGACGAAGCGTTCCATAAGATCTGACTTGTGGCTGAAGGGCGGGTATTTCGGAAATTAACTGTTCAACTATTCGGGATTTTCCCGCGCCGCTCTCACCGGTGACTAAGAAAATGCGGCCATCGTCGCGACGCTCGCCCCTGTTGGCGAGGATCAGTTCAAGAAAATGATGAAGTTTGTTCTTCAACGCAATGTCCCGGCCGCATCGGATATACACCTTCTTAATGCGCTTGAGTTCCGCTATAACCCGTTGACTATCCGCTGGAAGCGCCTCAACTACGCTCGCAAGAAATTCATCGTCTTCAGCGTGCGTTTGGTCGATCGGCGTTGGCACCACGGCTTCTGCCGCGCGTTTCCGAGTCATTCTTCATCCTCATACAGATTAATGCTACCGCTGAACGGCTTTGGCTTCTCGTTTGCGCCATTCTGAATCGGTGCCGAAAAATGGCTCTGCTCAGGTTGGGGTCGAGCGGCTTCGGGTTTCGGTTTCTGCTTACGCCGCGGCATCTTAGCCACAAACTCGCCAGCATCCTTGCCCTGTGGTTGGGGAGAATTCGCATACTGTGGGGCGGAAAAGGCGGCGCGCTCCTTCTGGTCAAATGCTGCGGCGAGCGCTTCAAATTGTTTCTGCGTCGTGCCGAATTCGTCGAGTCCGGCGTCACGTCGCGCTCTTTCTCCAGCTTCGAACAGGTCGCGATGAGCCCCCAGACGAAAGGGCCTACCAGCAGCTTCTTCTGCCTTTGCGAGGTCTAGTACTTCTCGACGACCTCTTACATGTTCTTCGAATGAGACGCCTTGGCCAACGTTGTCGACACAGGGAACCAGCAAGCAATCGCCATCCATTTCGATTTTGAGGGCAGGATCATTGCGAAACTCAGGAGGGACGATGACAAGAATGCTTCCGAGATCATGGGGATCGACGTAGATCTTCAATCGACGCCGCCCGACCTTCGTGTGCAGGATAGCCAGGGCTTTGCTGTTATAGCTCAGTGTAAGACACTGAATTCCATGCTTGTCGACATGTCTGTCGCAAGTATATCCAAACGCGAGAAAT
Source organism: Hyphomicrobiales bacterium (assembly GCA_017305595.1). Taxonomy (GTDB): domain Bacteria; phylum Pseudomonadota; class Alphaproteobacteria; order Rhizobiales; family Xanthobacteraceae; genus 62-47. Next base: position 4,368 of record JAFKKL010000244.1, read on the forward strand.
AACTGTCGGGATGACGGCGGCTGAGGGACGCCGTACTTTTCTGCCAGGCGTTGCCATTCTCCATAGGGAGTGGCCCCTTCAAGGCCGCGGTGCGGTCGATGATGATAGGAGTCCACAATAAATTTGACCGCAGCCATGTAGGTTTGCTCGAAGGTCATGCTCGCCATCTCTTCCGCCGGATAGTCTCCTTTTTCGACGACGTTGGCGAAGCTTTGTCCGGCAAAGTAACGGCACAGCCGCTTGAACAGTCGAAAGAACGCCTCAATGGTGCCGCGCATGCGTGGGTCCATATCCGGCATCACCCGGTTGAGCCCGCTCAAACGAACCGCGTCGATGAAATCTCCTTGAAATGCAGGCCCGCCGTCCGTCGAAATGTAATCGGGCCGCCCGTACATCGGCCAATCGCTTCGACATTTTGTAAGACGGGCTCTAGCCGATTTGTCGATCATCACGCTATAGAGCGCCGACTTCGAACCGGATGCGCTCGGCGCAAGCCGCGATAGCTGAAATCCAACGATGCAACGGGAAGCAACGTCGATCGCTACGGTCGCGATACAACGCGCTCGGGGAACTTTGCGTTTCTTCGTGCTTGAAAGGTTTTTCCAATGTTTGGACGCTGTGATCAGGGTGTGAAGATCGAACTCCCAGTCGTCGATTTCAACACGCTGCAAAGGCCGTGTCACAGACAATCCACGTCCGACGGGGGTGTATTTTCGGAGTGCTCGATCTGGGCCCTCCCGACCAACATCGGTAATGAACGGATCGATCTTATGTATTCGGCGTCGTACCGCGGTTGCACTGACGTATGCATGTTCCTTTTCGGGTAAGTCCGTATTCATTCGATAAAGCTCCGATTCGACGTGCTCGTAAATATCCCTCATGCGAGGCTTGAGAGATGTGGCGTACAATGCCACACACCGATTGACGATATGCAGAGTACGGGGATCAATCTGCTTTCGGTTGCCGCATTTACTATAGGAGGTTCGGAAGGCCTCCATGCGCTCGCCAGATTCCCGGAAGAGCTGGAGCCAAAGCCGAAGAGTGCTGCTACTTGGATAGTCTGTCTCTTTGCGTATACGGCCTCTCAAAATTCTCCCGGGACGGCGCCGCTCGCCGAACTTCTCGAGATACCATCGATCCATCGAATCCTTCTGGGATTGGATGAATCTTTCGAGGTCCGGCAAGGACTTGGTTGGACGCCAAGCGGCGGACTTGTCGATCCAACTACGATTGAAACGGACGCACCATTCGGTTTTCCAGGTTATTGTCCTGAGATCCTCATCAGACAGGTCGGAGAGATCGGAGTCATCGTGGCGCTGTCGCAGCATTCCCAGCGCTTTTGAAAAGTAGTCACGATCGTATTTCAGGCGGCCATTACGAAACAGGGCATTGATTTCCGCATCAGTCTTGCTGGTAAAGTGGTCGGTAATGAAATTGTCCGTGATTAGTTGAAGCACGAAGGTACGGCGGACCTTGCTCACTACGCGGTAGGCCTGTCCTTCGATCAGCAGTCGGTCATGACGTCCGAATCTGTTGCTACGTTCGACGAAATTCATTTCTTACCGAAAATCCCACAAGCAGCTTACAAACCGGTAATGAATAGGCTCCATACGGGCCCGACTCCTCAATTTGTGTGAATAAAACCGTTCGCATTTCCGGCTTAGGTCGTGACCGGAGTAAGAAGGTTATTGAAAGGTGCATCCGCCGTAATTTGACGATTCTGCGAGATGGACACTGCGCCGGACTGGAGAAGCGCGATGAAGGCATCTTCTCCGCGCCGACCCAAACCGGTATCCCGCCCGATTTGCCGGGGCGTTACAACGGCAGGAGCAGAAGAAAGAGCTGCCCGGACGATGCAAGTGGCATCTTCATCGAATTGACGCCCCGCATTTACGATCAGCTTTGCGTTCGAAATCGCCATCTCATCGACGTGATTCTCTGTAAGAATCCGAAGCTCATCGGCAAAATCGTCCGAACATCCCGCGACAATGGCCTGAATTTGACCACGGATTCCGGAAGAATACAGTTGGCGGTCGTACTTGATGAAGTACGCAAACCGCGAGCCATCCTTGAAGGTAACGAGCACGTCCACGAAGTGCTCCTTTACCGCTCCATTGCACAAGTATTCGACGCGATACTGTTCCTGAATTTCAAGGACATCCGGATTCGCGATCCACACCAGGATATGATCGCGCTCGAGATTGCTTTCGTAGTAGATCTCGCGACGTCGAAAAGGATCGATCAACGTCCCGGTGTTGGATCCGATCTTCTTACGCGTCGGCTTGCGGTTGGCCGCGCTGGGTTGAATGTAAACTGCTGCGTTGTGGCAATTCGATTGGACGACATGAGCGTTATGAGGCATCTCCTGACCTCGTTGCCGACGTCACGACGTTCGGTAACCGGCGTGCAAGCAGGATTCGCATCGATGTTGCGATAACGTCGTGCGTACGCTTCGCGAAGCTTGGTATGGTGCGAATACATAGGTGCCTCCTTTGGCTCAGTCTCGTCACAAGCGAAGGCAGAACGGCGTAGAAACGCCGATACCTTCAGAGTCAACACAGCAGGCGAACCCATCTCGCGTCACGTCACCGGAAGACGTCGTGCAAGAACGACGCATCTTCTGCGTATGACGGCGCAATAGCGGTTCGACCCGTCAGGTCGATATGACGAGGAACGATGAGGTGAGGGGGAGGCGCAGAGAGGGAAGGGCGAACTTGGTGAAGATGCTTACCTGCTCTGTTACATGTCGTCCCGGATATCGAGAAGCGACCGGACGCAAAAGCGTCGGGCACGCTCATTACTGTAACGAGGTTCCTCGCACAAGCTCTCGTTAGCCTGCTAGTTCAAACCAGTGGTGGTTGAGTTGATCGTTTCTTTTGGAATTAGATGTAATTTTACCGACGTTTATTGGTTGCTTCACTCGAAACACGATCGGGGGCGGTTGCTATCCTTTCAGAATGGCTCAATCCCGCTCTAAATTGTGTTCCTTGAATATTTGCAGAAGTTCGGATCGTTCTACGTAGCCCTCGTCCCGGAGGGCAGTCGCGATTTCGAGAATTGCAGCACAGTGAAGCTGGATGATCGTTTCGGCCTTGAGATGGCACCTCTGGAGGCGGTTTCTGATCGATGCCACCGTTTCCTTGTCGTGCAGCATGAGTGCGCGCGAACTATCGGGGAGCCGGACGAGACCGCACTCGCCAAAACCGAACCTGGTTTCGATATCGCAAGCAATGTCCGTGGCCTTTTGCAGGTCCGACTGATCGCCAAGTCCCGAGCCGATCGTCACTTCCTCGGCGCCGAGCATGAGCTTCTCGGCAGCACGGCCGCCGAGAAGCATGGTGATGATGTTTTCGAGACCGCGGAGCGTAAGGTGACTTGTGGCATTGACCTCGCCGATGGTCAGACCCCCGTTGTGGGTGATCCAGGCGCGGTCGGGTTCGTAACATCCGAGGGCGGCGCCGACGACAATGTGTCCGGCTTCATGGATGGCGACGATATTCCGCAGGTCATGAGGTAGTTTGGCTTGCTCTCCTTTGACCTCATGCATGATGTCGTCGATTTTGACAGCGCGATTGCGACGGCGCGCCGTCGATCGGGCCCTGCGGACCCAGGACTCGCCGTCTGCCCCGGTTCGGCCGCGAGCGGCCAATGCCAACGGGACGAGATCGGCATCCGCGAGATCGTCCTTCACGTAGAACCGGAATCTCTGACAAAGAACATCCGTTTCGGCCAGATCGATC
>JAFKKL010000245.1 GCA_017305595.1 Hyphomicrobiales bacterium
CGCGTTCGAGACCGGCATCGCACATCACGCCGTGAAACTGGCGGGTGTCCGCGCCGGCGGTGTGCAGGCAGAGCACAGGTGCGCCATCGCCGGCGCTTTCGCTAAAGATATCGCAAGTTTGACCGTTCGCGGCGCGCACGCGGTTGTAGCGGCCGAGCAACCGTTGCAGGTCGATGACGGAGGCGCCGCCGTTGTCTCCGTTGAGATGTGCGAAGATCGCTTCAAGACAGGCGCGCGCCTGCGCAATCGCGAGCGGATCGCCGGAGACGGTGAAGCACGGGTTGCGCAACTGGATCGACGAGAACGAATGATAAGTCGGCGGTGGCATGGCTTGTAGCGCGAGTTGCCAGGCGGCGTCTTCCGCGATCAGCGAAATGTTCGCCGCCCCGGAGGACGGCGCGACGGTGATGCGGTCCGGCGTGAACGCGACATCAATGGCTTGTGTATCGGTGCCGAAGCGAATGGTCAGATCGAGTCCGCGCGCGAAGGATGTCACCTCCGGCGCGGCGACTGCTGCCGTCAACCGTTCGCGCAGTGTTTCGATGATCGCGCTCATCGCGATGCGATCAGCGCTTGGCGGTGAGGTAACGGCCGATCTCGGTGTGATCGGCGGCGTTGCCGAGTTCCTTCAGCGCGCGGTCCCAGAGCGAGGCGACTTCGTCCGCCAGCGGCGCAATCACGCCGATCTGGTGGGCGAGTTCGTCGGCGGTGCGGATGTCCTTCGCCATTAGTGCCAGCGAGAAGCCGGAGGTGAAGGATTCCGGAATCACGAACTGCTTGATCTTGTTTTCCGTCGAGTTGTTGCGGCCGGTGGAGGCGTTGAACACATCCACCAGTGTATTCGGATCGATGCCGAAGCGGCCGCCGATCGCAACTGCTTCGACGGCGGCAGCGAGGCCAGCCGCGGAGACGTAGTTGTTGAGCGCCTTGGCGGCATGGCCAGAGCCGAGTGGACCGGTGCGGAAAACCGACTTGCCCATGGCTTTCAAGACGGGCTCGGCCCTGTCGATGGTTGCATTGTCGCCGCCCGCCATGATCGCCAACGTGCCGTCGATGGCGCGCTTGACGCCGCCCGACACCGGCGCATCGATGAATGCGAAGCCAGCCGCAATCAGTTCTTCGCCGAGGGCCTTGGTGCCGACCGGCGCCGACGAACTCATGTCGATCAACACCGTGCCCGGTGTGAGATGCTGCTTGAGCCCTTCGATCGCCGCGCGGACGATCTTGCCGTCAGGCAATAGCGTAATGACGGCGGTCGCGCCTGATACGGCTTCCGCGACGGTCGCCGCCGCCGTGCCGCCGGCTGCACTAAACTTCGCGCGCGCGTCGCTGGAAGTATCGAAGCCGACGACCTGATAGCCGGCGCGGCTCAGGCACGCGGCCATCGGCTGGCCCATGTTGCCGAGGCCGATCACGACGACTTTCGCCGGCGGGACGATGGGGTTCGATTGCGACACGGGAAACTCCTTACCTGATCTTCGATTCATTCGCGGCCGTTGCTTCATTCTTGCGAAGCGCCGCGACCGCGATAGCTGCGGCATTGTGGATGTGCTGAACGCAAGCCCGCTCGGCGCCATCCACGTCGCCGGTTTCGATCGCGACGAGAATCGTCTCGATCTCCTTCAGGCTGTGATCGATGCGGTTCTTTTGCGTCATCGATGTCATGCGCAGCAACGTGACGCGATTGAGCAGCATGTTGAGAAAGCGCTGGACGAAAACGTTGCCGCAGCCTTCGAGCATGGCGGCGTAGAATTCCGTTTTCGCCGCGAGAAGGTCGCTACGGTCGTCCTGTCGCGCCACTTGTCCCATGATTTCGAATTGCTTGCGCAGCCGGGCGAGGATCTGCGGGTCGCGCTTCCGCGCGCATTCGCGGCCGGCGAAGCCTTCGAGCATGGCCCGCAATTCATAGAGCTGCTCGGCCTCATCGGCGGTGATGGTGCTGACCACCGGGCCGCGATGCGGCACCGTGTCGACCAGTCCTTCGGCCTCAAGTTGACGCAACGCCTCGCGGATCGAGGTGCGGCCAACTCCGGTCTGCTCGCACAACTCGCGCTCGATCAGCCGTTGCCCCGGCTTGAAAGTCCCGTCGCCGATCGCGGTTCGCAGTCGCTTTTCGACCAGGAGGCGCAGGCTGGTGGCTTCGCGCGCGACATTAAGATCGGAGTCGGCTCTCTTCATGGCATCCAATGAGCATATTGTCAGACAATCTGTCAATCAGCTTGACTGAGCAGGCGTTTTATGACGAAGTTCACCGCCAAGCTAGCACGGCCAAAAGGGGGAGAACGTTCATGCCGAAGAAATCCACGACGCTGTCTGTCGGACTCAATCGCCGCACCCTGCTTGCCGGCACGGCTTCGCTACTGGCGGCGCCGATGGTGCTGCGCCCGGCCTTCGCGCAGGGAAAGACGGTGAATGTCGGCGTGATCATGCCGCTGTCAGGGGCCAACGCGCAGTTCGGCATCAATTCGCGCAACGGCATCGAACTGGTCGCCGATGAGATCAACGCGGCCGGCGGCATCAAGGCGCTGGGCGGCGCGAAGATCAATCTGATCGTCGCCGATGCGACCTCGACACCGACGACGGCCGGCACCGTCGCGCAACGGCTGATTACCCAAAACGACGTCACCGCCATCCTTGGCGCGTTCGCGTCATCGCTGACGCTGGCGATTTCCGAGGTCACCGAGCGCCGTGACATTCCGCTGCTGACGATGTCGTTCGCCGACCAGATCACCGGTCGCGGTTACAAGAGCATCTTCCAGGTGGTGCCGAAGGCATCCGTGATCGGCAAGGCGCAGTTCGACTACACCAAGGCCATCGCCGAGGCTGCGGGCGCCAAGATCAGCAAGATCGCAATTATGTACGAAGACACCGCCTATGGCTCGGCGCAGGCGAAGGGTCTGCGCGCAGGCGCACAGGCCGCTAATGTCGAGGTGGTGATGGATGATGCGTATCCGCTCGGCATCACCGACACGACACCGCTGATCAACAAGCTCCGCGCATCGGGCGCGCAAGCCGTCTTCCCGGTGTCGTATCTCAACGACAGCCTGCTCATCATTCGCACGATGCGTCAGCAGAAGATCGATATTCCGGCAATTGGCGGCGCGGCAGGCTACGTCATTCCCGATTTCGAGAAGGGGCTCGGTGAATTCGCCGAGAACGTGCTTTCGGTCAACACGTCGAATTACGACCTCGCGCCCGAGTTCACCGAACGGTTCCGCAAGCGCTTCGGCTACTTCATGGTGCATGAGGCGCAGGAGCATGCGGTCGCGCTGGACGTATTGGTGCAGGCCATCGAGAAGGCGAAGTCCGCCAAGCCCGAAGACGTCAGCGCGGCCCTGCGTGGTGCAAAATTCTCCGAGGGCTGGGCCAAGACGATGACCGGCGGTGCCGTGCAGTTCGACAACACCGGCCTCAACGTGCTTTCGGTGCCAGTGATGGTGCAGTGGCGCAACAAGGAACTCGTCACGGTGTGGCCGAACGACGTCGCTAAGGCAAAAGCGATCTGGAAATCGTGATCCGCTAAGCGAAAGTTTCCGGTGGCGTTCATTCAGGCTGTTATCGACGGGCTGTTGATTGGCGGCGTCTACGCCGTGATCTCTATCGGCCTCACGCTGGTCTATGGCGTGATGGGAATCATCAATTTCGCGCAAGCGGAATTTTTGATGATCGGCATGCTCGTCGCATGGTTCGCATGGGCCTTCCTCGGGCTCGATCCGGTGCTGGCGGCGCCGCTGTCCTTCACTGTGGCGTTCGTCATCGGCTGGTTCGTGCAAGGGCAACTGATTTCGCGCGTGCTGAAAGCGCCGTCGGTCGCGCAGATATTCCTTACCGTCGGCCTGCTGATCGTGATCGAGAACAGCGCGCTGCTGGCGTTCGGCTCACAGTTCCGCTCGGTCACGACGTGGTATCAGACCATATCGCTATCGCTGGGTCCGTTATTCGTCAGCGTGCCGTATCTGATCGCGTTCGCGATGTCGCTTGCTTGCGGCGTGGCGCTGTGGTGGTTCATGCGCACGAGCTGGTTTGGCCGTGCCATGCGAGCGACCGCGCAGAACCCCGGCGCAGCGCAACTGATGGGCATCGATTCGGCGCTGATGTATCGGATTGCTTTCGCGCTCGGCGTCGGACTCACGGCCTTCGGCGGCGCAGTGATCATGCCTTATGTCACGGTATATCCCGGCGTCGGCGGTCAATACGTCGTGCTGATGTTCACCGTCGTCGTGCTGGGCGGTCTCGGCAGCGTCGCCGGCGCGGTGGCCGGCGGTCTCGCGGTCGGGGTGATCCAGGCGCTGTCGGCGCTGGTGTTTCCGATCCAGTTGCAGAATCTGGTGCTGTTTGTGGTGTTCATCCTGGTGCTTGCGGTGAGGCCGCAAGGTCTCGTGGGAGCCAGCCGATGAAGCGCTGGATCGCTTTCGCCATTGTTGTCGTCGTTGCGTGTCTGCTGCCGCTGGCGCTCGACCCGCGCGGCTACTGGATTCGCGTACTGACCTTCACGCTACTGTTCGCGGCGATGGCGCAGGCCTGGAATATCATCGGCGGCCTCGCCAATCAGACCTCGCTCGGCCATGCCGCGTTCTTCGGTATCGGTGCCTATACTTCGACGATCCTGCTGCTGAAGTTCGGCCTCAGTCCGTGGATCGGCATGGTGGCCGGCGGCGTGTTTGGCGGTGTTGCCGCGTTCATCATCGCAATCCCCACCATGCGACTTCAGGGGCACTACTTCGCGCTGGCGACGCTCGCCTTCGGTGAGGTCATGCGTGTCATCGCCAATGTGTGGGTGTCGCTGACCGGCGGGCCGGGCGGGACCTCGATTCCGTTCTCGCCGCCGAGCTTCGCGAACTATTCGTTCAAGCTGCTGCTGCCGCACACCTACATCGCGATCGCCGCGCTCGTGATCACGACGCTGATCTTCGAATGGATTCAGCGCGGCGCGATGGGCTATCGCCTGCGCGCCATCAAGGAGAACCCGTCGGCGGCGGAAGTGATCGGCATCGATACCACGCGCGTCAAGTTGCAAGCGGCGGTGATTTCCGGTGCGCTGATGGCGATGCTGGGAACGCTCTATGTGCAGGTCGCGGTGTTCTTCGATCCCGACACCGTGTTCAGCGCCGCCGGCATTTCGATCCGCGTCGCGCTGGTCGCGATCCTCGGCGGCATAGGCACCGCGATCGGACCGATCCTCGGCGCGTTCTTCATCATTCCGCTCGAGGAGCTGATGAACGAATGGTTCTCGTCGAGCGCCGCCGGGCTCTCGCAACTCATCTTCGGCCTGATCCTGATCGTAGTCATTCTCTGGCGCCCGCACGGTTTCGTCACTGTCTTCCGATCCCTGCGAGCGAAATTCACCGGAGGAACGGCGCGATGAGTATTCTCGAGGTGCATGGCGTCTCACGTCGGTTCGGTGGCCTGCAAGCGTTGTCCGATGTCAGCTTCTCGGTACCGCAAGGCCAGATCGTCGGGCTGATCGGCCCGAATGGTGCGGGCAAGACCACGTTCTTCAGCACGCTGGTCGGTTTGATCCGACCCGACAAGGGATCGATCCGGCTCGATGGCGAATCCGTGGTCGGGCTGAAGCCGCACAAGGTTGCCCACCGCGGCATGACCAAGACGTTTCAGAATGTCGCGCTGTTCGGCGAAAGCTCCGTGCTCGACAACGTGCTGACCGCCGGACTACTACGTCACGATGTCGATGCTGCGCGCGAAGAGGCGCTGAAATGCCTGGATCGTGTCGGGCTGCGGGCGATCGCGCACCAGCAGGCGGGCCTGCTGTCGTTTCCGGAGCGGGCGCGTGTCGAGCTTGCGCGCGCGCTTTGCACTGGCCCCAAGGTGCTGTTGCTCGATGAGGTGATGGCCGCGCTCAACCCGGTCGAGATGCAGGAGGTAATGGACCTGATCCGCTCGCTGCGCGATGATGGCATCACGCTGCTGGTGGTCGAACATCACATGCGCGCCATCATGACGATCTGCGATCGCGTTCTCGTTCTCAATTTCGGTAAGCTGCTAGCGGACGGTACGCCGCAGCAGGTCGCCAACGATCCGCAGGTGGTCGAAGCCTATCTCGGCAAATCCATGGAGAAACGCGCATGAGCGTCGCTCCATTGCTCAGCATCGAGAATCTCAACGCCGGCTATAACGAGGTCGAGGTTCTGCACGGCGTTCATCTCAGGGTCTTCGAAGGCGAATTCGTCTGCATCATCGGTGCCAATACAGCGGGCAAGAGCACCATCCTGCGCGCGATATCGCGTCAGGTGCCACGCGTCAGCGGCAGCCTTCAATTCGCAGGCACCGATCTGTCGACCCGCGCGGCGCATCAGGTTTCGGCGCTTGGCATCGCGCACGTTCCGGAGGGCCGCCAGGTCTTCCCTGACATGACGGTCGAGGAAAACCTGCTGCTCGGCGCGTTCACGGCGCGAACCGCGTCTGATCTTCCGGCGCGGATGCAGGACGTCTTCACATTGTTTCCGCGCTTGCTGGAACGGCGTCAACAATTGGCCGGCACGTTATCTGGCGGCGAGCAGCAGATGGTTGCGGTCGGCCGCGCGCTGATGTTGAAGCCGAAGCTGTTGCTGCTGGACGAGCCGAGCCACGGTCTTGCCCCGAAGGTTGTCGAGGAGATGCACGATGCCTTCGTGGAGATTCATCGGCGCGGTACTTCGATTCTCCTGGTAGAGCAGAACGTCAGTCTTGCGCTCGATGTCGCGACGCGCGGCTACGTGCTTGAAAGCGGCCGTATCACGCTTGAAGGACCTTCCGCCGAACTCAATCAGAATCCCGCTGTCAGGGCTGCCTATCTCGGTATATGACCGCTCTCACGCGAACCCCCTCTCTCACCCACCAACAGCAATGGTATTGACATGAGCTACAATCAGACGGTCACCCTCGGCGGACTTTTCGACATCGGCCTGTCCGCTCGTCGCGAGGTCCTCGGTGCGGAGTACGTCGACAAGTCGATGGAATCCGCCAACGATTTCATGATGACCTTCCAGCACATCACCACCGAATGGTGCTGGGGTTATGCCTGGAACCGGCCGGGCCTTGATCGCAAGACGCGCAGCATCATCAATCTCGCGATGCTGACGGCGCTCAACAAGCCGGCCGAGCTCAAGTTGCATGTCAAGGGCGCGATCACTAACGGCGTGACCGTGGACGAGATCAAGGAAATCCTGCTGCACGCCACCGTCTATTGCGGCATCCCGTCGGGTCTCGAAGCCTTCAAGACGGCGAATGCGGTGCTCACGGAGATGGGCAAGATCAAGTAAGTTACCTGGCATTCGCGCCGCGGATGGTTCAGCGGCGGTGCTGAGATATCGAGCAGGGCGTCCACGAAGCTGGCCGCGCCTGCTCGATGCGTTTTCGGCTTACGTTTTTCGGTCATGGCGGCACGGCGACTGTCGGGCGTCGGGCAATATGTCGCCGGCGCCTTGGTCCGATCGAGTTGACAGCAAACATGAAGCATGCATCATGTTTGACGATGAACACTGGCGGGACAACTGTTTCCAAACCCGCACCCAAAACCAAACGGGGGGTGCGAACGCGCGCGGCGTTGCTGCGGGCTGCTGAACGATGCTTTGGCGATAGGGGATTTCATGCCGTATCGGTGAGTGACATTACTGAGGAAGCAGGGATCGCGATTGGCACCTTCTATCTTTATTTCGCGGATAAGCTCGAGGTGTTTCGCGCCGTCGTGGACTTGATACAGGCTGAGTTGCGGTTGCATCTGCGAAATTCGGATGCGGAGGACCGGCTGTCCCGTGAACGGCAGGGACTGAGCGACTTTCTGGCGTTTGCATGCGATCGGCCGAAGATGTTCAGGATCCTGCAAGAATCCTACATCGTCGATTCCGATATCTATTTTGCTTACTTCGAGGGCATTGCCGCGAGTTACGCCAAGCGGCTGAAAGCGGCACAGAAGAACAAGCAGATCATCGACGGTGATCCGGATATCCAGGCCTGGTGCCTGATCGCCATCAGTAATTTTCTGGGAATGCGCTATTCGCGCGCCGGATTGCGGAAGTCGAAGCATGAAGCCATCGTCAAGACGGCGGCGGATTTCATCGCCTTCGGA
>JAFKKL010000246.1 GCA_017305595.1 Hyphomicrobiales bacterium
AAGTGCGGTACGCAATTGCGACGAGAGCAGAAACGCCCTGAGCGTCCAGGCACGATTGGAGTATGTCGCGGTGGATACGCTCGATTAGAACATGGGTTTGTATCGTCGCGCAACTGTTGATCATTGCACTTTCGTTCAAACGAGTCTTGGCCAACTGACTGCTGTATCGTTTGGATCACGGCTGGCGCGGGTGTGCATGCGCTGAAGCGGTTTTCAGAGCTTGAGCGCGCGGAGGTCGACGCAGTTCCACAGCAAGTTTTTCAAACAGGTCGCCGCACGCTTATAACGCGCGGCGACCTGTCGAAGTTAAGTAACAGTACGAGTGCGAATACCCGAGAATCGTCAGTTACTTCGCTGACGTATCGATATTTTCTCCGAAGAACTTCCATGCCTTCCCATCGAACTTCGCCATCTTGAAGATGTGATAAGCGGAGTAGTCGGATGGTGTCGTCGAGATTGTCACGCCCGGCAAAAATAGCGGCAGCGAAACGTTTGTCAGGTGGGTCGCTTGCTTGACAAGATTTTCGCGGGTGAGGTCGTCGCCGCACGCACGCAGAAGAACCTCCGTCATCTGCGCCACTGTGTATCCGACCTGCACGCTGCCGTCGATCGGATTGCCGTCGGGATACCACTCTTTCATGAAAGCGAGATAATCCTTGACGCCTTTATCCTCATCCCATGCAGGGTCTCCGATCACTTTGGCCGTGAATGCGCTGATGAGCCCCTTGGAGGCGTCCAGGCCGGCAGGTTCAAGCACCCCGCCGATCGATGCGCCGACGGAAACCATGAAATGAGCAGGCTTCCACCCGAGGGCATTTACCTTACGGATTGACTGTGCAGCGAATTTCGGCGTTGCGATGGTCAGCAAGGTATCGGCGCCAGATGCCTTGAGGTTGACGATCTGCGAGTCGATCGTCGGGTCACTGACTTCATAGCTTGCTTCCTTGATGATCATCGATGCCTTGTCACCAAGACCTTCCTTGAAGCCCCTCAGATAATCCTTGCCGAAGTCGTCGTTCTGATAGATGACCGCGATCTTCGCCGACGGCATTTCCTTTGCGACGTACTTTCCATAGATGCGAGCTTCCTGCTCGTAAGGCGGATAGAACGGAGTGGCCCACGGAAACTCTTTCGGATCGTTCCACTTCGATGCTCCCGAGGTGATTAGAAGGTGAGGGACCTTCTTTGATCTCAGGTATTTATGAATTGCCGAATTCGTCGGTGTTCCGAGCGCGCCAATGATGGCAAGAACGTCATCTTGTTCAACGAGGCGGCGTGTCTGTTCCAGGGTTTTTGGTGGGCTGTAGCCGTCGTCCATCGAAAGCAGCGTGATTTTCCGCCCGTTGATGCCGCCCTTGCTGTTGATCATTCTCCAGTAGGCGGCCTCGACTTTCCCATTCACTCCGTAACCGGAGGCGGGACCGGAATAAGGCATCGTCTGTCCGATTTTAATTTCGGTATCACTGGCGCCGGCGTCGTATCGTTTATCGCCGGCGAAAGCAACCGTCGTTGTCAAAACTGCAATCGTCGTCAATGCGACAAGTAAGTTTGATCGCATAGGTATCTTCTCCCTGGATGTGCGCCGTTTGATCGGCTTCTATGGTTGTAGTCATTTCATCGGTCCTGACGAAGATCAAGCGTGTCGTATCGCGAGGGCTTGATCGGAACAGGACATGGCAGGGAAGCTCGAGCGCGATCGCGCAATCCGTCATTCGTCGAGACGTCTTCCGCTTGCACAAGTGGCCGTGGCCGAGCAGGATCAGCTTTCACAACGCGTCCAGGGAGGGCAACCATGACCGAGCGTAAGAATGCCGAGCCGAGGGTCGCGGATGCCAATGCAGCCGCGCTGAACGAACTGCCGTTCAGTGATCGGCAGGACTATACCGATGCCGAGCGCGGATTCATCGGCAGCCTGCCGGATGCGATGATCCGGAACGAAGCCGGCCGCACTGTCTGGAGCCTCGCCGACTATGCCTTCCTGAAAGACGATGCCGCGCCCGCGACCGTTCACCCGAGCCTGTGGCGGCAGGCGCAACTCAATTGTTGTCATGGCTTGTTCGAGGTGGTGCCCGGCATCTACCAGATCCGCGGCATGGATCTCTCCAACATGACGCTGATCGAGGGCAAGCAGGGTGTGATCATCATCGATCCACTGGTGTCTGCCGACACCGCGCGCGCGGGCCTCGAACTCTATCGCCATCACCGCGGGGCGCGGCCGGTGGTGGCGGTGATCTATACGCATTCCCACGTCGATCATTGGGGCGGCGTGAAGGGCGTGATCACGCAGGAAGACGCCGACAGCAAGCGCGTGCCGGTGATCGCGCCGGAAGGTTTCGTTGAGGCGATCGCACAAGAGAACGTGCTGGCCGGCACGGCGATGGTGCGGCGCGCACAGTATCAATTCGGGCCGCTGCTGCCGAAGGGTGTCAAGGGGCAGGTCGATGCCGGGCTCGGCAAGACACTGTCGAGCGGCACCGTGACGCTGATCGCCCCGACCGATCTGATCCGCGAAGATCACGAGACGCGCGTGGTTGATGGTGTCGAGATCGTCTTCCTGATGGCGCCGGACAGCGAAGCGCCGGCCGAAATGCACATGTTCTATCCGGCGTTCAAATGCCTCAACATGGCCGAGAATGCGGTCCACAACTTCCATAACCTGCTGCCATTCCGCGGTGCCGAGGTGCGCGATTCCCGCGCCTGGTCGCGTTACATCGATGTCGCATTAATGACCTTCGGCGATCGCGCGGAAGCGTTGATCGGCCAGCATCACTGGCCGGTGTGGGGCACGGATGCGATCAAGGGTTATCTCAGCAAGCAGCGCGATCTCTACAAGTACGTGCATGACCAGACGCTACGCCTGATCAATCACGGCCACACGCCAAACGAAATTGCCGAAATGCTGACGCTACCAGACAGTTTGGCGCATCAATGGTACGCACGCGGCTATTACGGCACGGTGCGACACAACGCCAAGGCGGTCTACCAAAAGTATCTCGGCTGGTACGACGGCAATCCGGCGCATCTCGATCCACTGCCGCCGTCAGAGGCGGCGCGGAAATATGTCGATTATTGCGGTGGCTTCGATGCCGCGCTCGCCAAGGCCAGGGCGGACTTTGCCAAGGGCGAGTATCGCTGGGTGGCGGAGATCGCCAACCGTCTGGTGTTCGCTGATCCGGCTCATCAAGAGGCTCGAAATCTTGCGGCCGATGTTTACGAACAACTCGGCTATCTGTCGGAGGCCGCGACCTGGCGCAACTCCTATCTGTTCGCCGCGCACGAGTTGCGTAACGGTGTGCCGTCGATGACCGCGCGTGGCGGCGTTGCACCGGACGCGCTCGCGGCATTGCCGCTCGATACATTCTTCGATCTTCTGGCCGTGCGGCTTAACGGCCCCAAGGCCATCGGCAAAACCGCCGTGCTGAACTGGGTGTTCACTGACACCGGCGAGATATTCGTACTCAACCTTGAGAATTGCGCGCTGACGCATCGCTTCGGCCAGCGCGCGGAGCATGCCGATGCGACATTGACGCTGACGCGGGCGACGCTCAACGCCATCATGCTGACCCAGACGACATTCCCCGAGGCGGTTGGCGCGAAGAAGATCGCCATCGACGGCAATCCGGCAAAGCTGCTGGAGTTGCTTGGGCTGTTCGATACCTTCAGTCCCAGCTTCGCGATCGTCGAGCCGTGAATTGGAGCGTAGCGAAGCAATCCAGTCCTTCTACAAGACTCCGAGTTGCCTCGTCGCTACAACGTTAATAGGTCGCGCGGCCGCCGGAGATATCGAACACCGCGCCGGTTGAGAAGGCGCAGTCTTCGGAGGCGAGCCACGCCACCATCGCGGCGAGTTCTTCCACCAGCACGAACCGCCCCTTTGGAATCTTCGACAGCATGAAATCGATGTGCTGCTGTGTCATCTGGTCGAAGATGGCGGTCTTCGCCGCCGCCGGCGTCACCGCATTCACGGCGATCTCATAGCCAGCCAATTCCTTGCCCAAGGATTTCGTCAGCGCGATCAGTCCTGCTTTCGAGGCGGAGTAGTGCGCGGCGTTGGGGTTGCCTTCCTTGCCGGCGATTGAAGCGATGTTGACGATGCGGCCGTAGTTCTGCTTCACCATCGATGGTACCACGGCCTTGCAGCAGATGAAAGGACCGTCGAGATTGATGCGCAGCACCTTGCGCCATTCGTCGAAATCGGTTTCCCACACTGTTTTGTTGACGCCGGCGATACCGGCATTGTTGATGAGAATGTCGATCTTGCCGAGCTTGGCCAATGTCCCGTCGCGCGCCTTCTCGACGGCCGCCAGATCCGAAACGTCGACCTGGACCGCCGTCACTGCGGGGCCGATCTGTTTGGCGGTCTGCTCGGCCATCGCAATGTCGTGATCCCAGATCGCAACCTTGGCGCCAGAGGCGACAAAGCGCTCCGTGATCGCGCGACCAAAACCCTGCGCACCGCCGGTCACTACCGCGCTGCGACCATTGAGATCGATCTTGTTCATGCTTTTCCCCCTGTTGCCATCCTTCGAGGCTCGCTTCGCTCGCACATCTGGATGACACTGTACTTGAACGAGAAGCCGTCACCCTGAGGTGCGCGCCGTCTTCGGCGCGCGCCGAAGGGCGACGGCCTAATCAAAGCGTCCAGCCGCCGTCGATGATATGTGCGACACCGGTGGTGAAGGCGCTTTCGTCGCTGGCGAGATAGACCGCGAGCGATGCGATTTCATCCGCGGTGCCGAGCCGTCCCATCGGTTGGCGGTTGACGAACATTTCGCGGCCGCCCGCGCCGAGTGCGGCGGCGCGGCCGAGCATCGACGGCGTTTCAATCGTGCCGGGGCAGATGCAGTTGCAGCGGATGCCCTTGGCGATGAAGTCGGCGGCGACGGCGCGCGTGAGGCCGGCGACGGCGGCTTTCGTGGCGCCGTAGACGTAGCGGTTAGGTGCGGCCTTGAACACGCCGGCGGCGGAAGCAATGTTGATGATCGAGCCGTGGCCCGCCGTCAGCATTCCGGGCAGGAAGGCCCGCAACGTGCGGTGCATGGACTTCACGTTGAGGTCGAACGAAAAGTCCCAATCCTCGTCGCTACATTCCAGCACCGTGCCGTGATGAACGAAACCGGCGGCATTGAGCAGGACATCGACAGTGCCGACCTGCTTGGCCATTGCCGCGACAGCCGCGCTGTCGCGTGCGTCGAGACGGGCCACTTCCGCGACGCCTTCCTTGGTCAGCGTCGCGAGTTGCTTGTCGTCGATGTCGGTTGCGATCACGGTCGCGCCTTCACGCGCGAAGGCGATGGCGCTGGCGCGGCCGATGCCGGCCGCCGCCGCGGTCACGAATGCGCGTTTGCCTTTCAGTCGGCCGGACATGGTGGTTCTCCAAAGTTCAGTGGTTGTCGCGGGCGACGCCGATACGGCCGGCGATATCCTGGTAGCGCGTGGCGAATTCCATGCAGGCACCGGTGGCGTGCTGCCCCACGGTGTTGCGATACATCTCCTGCCATGGCGTTTGGTGCGCCGGGTAGGGGAAGCCGCCCTTGGCCTTGAGTTCGACGCGGCGGCGCTTCACCTCGGCATCGTCGATCATGATGTTGGCGCTGCCCTTGTTGAGATCGATGCGCACCATGTCGCCGGTTTGCAGGATAGCAAGCCCGCCATCCGCCGCCGCTTCCGGCGTCGCGTTGAGAATGGAGGGCGAACCCGAGGTGCCGGACTGGCGGCCGTCGCCGATGCACGGCAACGAAAGGATGCCGCGTTTGATCAACGTGGCCGGGGGTTGCATATTGACCACTTCGGAGCCGCCCGGATAGCCGATCGGGCCGACGCCGCGCACGAACAGGATGCAGTGCTCGTCAATGTTGAGCGTGGGGTCGTCGATGCGGTGGTGATAGTCTTCCGGGCCTTCGAACACGATGGCGCGACCCTCGAAGGCGTTGAGGTCTTTCGGGTTAGACAGATAGCGATCGCGAAACTCTTTCGAGATCACACTGGTCTTCATGATCGCGGAATCGAACAGATTGCCCCGCAGCACGATGAAACCGGCATCCTGAACCAGCGGCTTGTCGTAGTTCCAGATCACATCGCCGTCCGGCTTCGGCGCATTGCGGCAGTTGTCGCCCATGGTGCGGCCGTTGACGGTCATAACGCCTTCATGGATGCGCTTGTGCCGCATCAATTCGCCGATCACGGCGGGCACGCCGCCGGCGCGGTGATACTCTTCGCCGAGATAGAACCCTGCCGGCTGCATGTTCACCAGCAGCGGGACGTCGTGACCGTACTTTTGCCAGTCGTCGATGGAGAGATCGACACCGATATGGCGGGCGAGGGCGTTGATGTGAATTGGCGCGTTGGTCGATCCGCCGATCGCCGAGTTGACGACGATGCAGTTCTCGAATGCCTCGCGCGTCAGGATATCCGATGGCTTGAGGTCTTCCCACACCATCTCGACGATCCGCGTGCCGGTCTCGTAGGCAATCTGCCCACGTTCGCGATACGGCGCCGGGATTGCCGCGCAACCCGGCAGCGACATGCCCAGTGCTTCCGCCAGCGAGTTCATTGTCGAAGCAGTACCCATGGTGTTGCAGTGGCCGACCGATGGCGCTGACGACGCCACGATGCGCATGAATTCCTCATAGTCGATCTCACCGGCCGCGAGCCGCTCGCGCGATCTCCACACCACGGTGCCGGAGCCGCTGCGCTCGCCGTTGAACCAGCCGTTGAGCATCGGCCCGCCGGACAGCACGATCGCCGGCATGTTCACGGTCGCCGCCGCCATCAGACACGCGGGCGTGGTCTTGTCGCAGCCGGTGGTCAGCACAACGCCATCGAGCGGATAGCTGAACAGCACTTCGACGAGGCCCATGTAAGCGAGGTTGCGATCCAGTGCGGCAGTCGGCCGCTTGCCGGTCTCCTGAATCGGATGCACCGGAAATTCCATCGCGATACCGCCGGCGGCGCGGATGCCTTCGCGGACGCGCTTGGCGAGGTCGAGATGGTGTCGGTTGCACGGGGAGAGATCGTTGCCGGTCTGCGCGATGCCGATGATCGGTTTGCCCGATTGCAACTCCTCGCGTGTCAGGCCGTAGTTGAGGTAACGCTCGAGATAGAGCGCGGTCATCGCCGGGTTATGCGGATTGTCGAACCATTCGGTGGAGCGGAGCTTGCGGCGAGAGTTGTTCGCGGACGTGGTCTGATCGGTTTTCTTGTTCAATGTTTCCTCCCGCGTTGGCTGTTCGCAGGGCTCGCCTTAGCCGTGTGGCGGTGGTTGCGCGTGATGCTGGAGCGGACCGCGTGTGCGGCCGCCGAGGTGGCATTGTTCCAGAGACGCGCGCGCAAGTCACGCCAAAAAGACAGCGCTACCAAAATTGTGCGAGGCAGGGAAAATAGCCGGCATCGCTGCGGTTTATGTGCGGCGCGCTGCGGAACTGCGGCGGATCATCAATTCATAGCCGAGATCGACGACTGGTGTTGTCGGCCGCTTGCCTTCGATCGCATCCATCACCATGGCGATGGCGGTCTTGCCCATGTCGTAGCGATTGGTGCGCACGCTGCTGAGCGGCGGCACGGCTGATGCCATATAGTCGAGATCGTTGAAGCCGACGATGGCGATATCCTCGGGAACCTGAATCTGCCGGCGTTGGCACTCAAACAGCGTTCCCAGTGCGAGGTCGTCATTGACGCAGAACACCGCATCGATGTCTGGCGCTTTCATCAGCAGGTCCGCGAATAGCGTTCCACCCATGGTGACGGATGTCGGCACCGGCGTTGCGATGATCAGGCGGGGATCATACAGCGAAGCCCGTTTCATGGCGTCGGTGTAGCCTTCGAGGCGGCGCTGCACGCGCGGGTCCATGCGCGCGCCGAGAAAGCCGATGCGTTTGAAATTTAGCCCGATCAGGTGTGAAATCACCTCAAATGCAGCCGCATTGTGCGAAAATCCCACCATCATGTCGACGGGGTCGGGACCCAACT
>JAFKKL010000247.1 GCA_017305595.1 Hyphomicrobiales bacterium
ACCTGATTGAGAGCACCGTCATCCAACACACGCAGTGTCGATCCGGTCGGATTCGAAAACTGCAGGCCTGTGCCGCCCAGCTTGCTGGCCAGTTGCGCCAGCACCGACGACATCGCCGCGGGAAATCCGCCCGTACAGTCGATGCTGATCACTTCGTCATTGGGATCATTGGTCGCCGAATCCGGCAACGACGTCATCCCGTCGGCACGCACGATCGACAGATTGTGGACGGTGCCGGTACTATCCTTGTAGCTGACGTGAACGGTGTTTCCGTTCTGCAGCCCGTTCAGATCGAGATCGAAGCCGTCGCCGCCAGCGGTCGAAGCCGGCGTACCGGCAACGGTCTGGTCCGACAGCGTGCTCGACAGCGAGGCGGCAAGCTGATCGAGCTGCGATTGCGCCTGCACCAGAGTCTTGTCGCGCAGCTCGATATAGCCGGCGATGGCGCCGGAGCGGATCGAATTGGTGGCGATCAGATCCATGCTGCCGCCATGGGGAAAATCGATCTTCAGCGTACCCAGCGCGCTCTTGCTCGGATCGGCGTCCCAGAACGTGTTCGGCGTCACCGTGCCCTGCGCGTCGAACGTCAGCTTGGCCGCTTCGACGCCGACCAGTTGCACGCCCGAGGTGGTGAACACGCTGACCTGATTGGAGCCGTTGGCGATCACCTTGACATCCATCAGTTGCGACAACTGGTTGATGTACTGGTCGCGCTGATCGAGCAGCGAAGCGGTGGACGCGTCGGTCTGGTTGCTGCCAAGCAACTGGTTGTTGATCGCGGCGATCTGCGACATCGCATTGTTGGCGGTCGAGACCGCGCTGGCGAGGCCGTTCTCCGCTGTGTTGCGCAGCGCCTGCACGCCCTGCGACGCCTGATTGAGCTGCTGCGCGATGTTCTGCGCGGCATTGATCACGCCGATCCGCGCGGATTGCGAGTCAGGACTGGTGGAGAGCGCCTGGATCGCGGTGGTCAGCGTGTTGAACGCCGCTTCCAGCGTGCCGGTGGAATCCGGATTGCCGTAAACGCCCTGCAAGTTCGCAAGGAACGTCGAGCGGATGTTGGCATAGGCGGCGCCCGACATCTCGGTGCGCAACTGCGCCTGCACGAAAGCGTCGAGTTCGCGGTTGACCCCCGCCACCCGCACGCTCGATCCATAATTCGCGGTGGTCTCCGCGGTCTGGATCAGCGACTTCCTGATGTAGCCCGGCGTCTCCGCGTTGGCGACGTTGGATGACACCAGCGCCAGCGCCGCCTGATTGGCGCGCAAGCCGGACATCGCGGTGGCTAAAGCCTGACTCAAACTCATGATACTCGATCCGTTTCTCGTTCGATCGCACCGTCGAAAGCACGCGACCAGATCGTCCACACGGCGTCATTGCGAGGAGCGTCAGCGACGAAACAATCCAGAGCCTTTTCCCTTCCCTCCCCCGCAAGCGGAAGAGAGCTAGGGTTGGGGTATTGCTTCGCTCCGCTCGCAATGACGATCTTGTTCATCGATGCGATCTCACTTCACTTGCATCAGCGCAGCACGTTGAGCAGGTCCTGCACCATCGAGTTCGACGTCGTGATCACCTTGGTGTTCGCGGAGTACGCCTGCTGCGTCACGATCAGCTTGGTAAATTCGTCGGCGATGTCGGTGTTGGAGCCTTCCAGCGACGAGCCGACAATGGTGCCGCCGTTGCCGAACAGCGCCTGTCCGGATTCGTCGGTGGCCTCGAACGCGCCGCCGTCCTTGCGCTTGAGGAAGTCCGGTCCGTTGAACGTCGCCAGCGTGATCTGCGCGAGATCGATATTGCGCCCGTTGGAATAGCTGCCGACCACGCGACCGTTGTTGCTGATCGACACCGATTGCAGGCTGCCGGCGGGAAAGCCGTCCTGCTGGATCTGGTTGACCTGCACGTTGCCGTTGGCATCGGCGTATTGCGTCAGACCACCGGAGGAGAAGTTGATCGTCAGATTGCCGAGCGAAATGTTATTGATGGTCACGCCGGTCAGGTTCACCGACGCGATCGGCGGATTGAGCTGGTTGTTGGTGCCGAATTTGAAATCGGTGCCGACGTTCTGCCACGCGGTGTCGGTGCCGGTGGCGTTGGGGTCGACCTGATAGAACAGGTTCCAGGTATCGGTGTGGGGGGAGCCAAGCGAAGCGCTGTCGGTCTTGGCCCAGCGCAATTGTAGGTTCACCGGCGCGCCGGAAACGTCGTAGGCGGTCACCGCGCCGCCCGCGATCGACTCGTCGATGAAATTCTGCACGTCGCTGCCGAGCACCTTGCCGGTGCCGGCCACGGTCGGATCGCCGCCGGGGAAGTCGGCCGGGTTCAGCAATTCCGAGCCGGGCACCGAGACATCGTGCTTGGTGGTGAGCGGATAGTTCGCGAGGTTGGCACGATATTCGACTTTTGTCGTCGGCTGCGCCGGCAGGAAGTCGTTCTTGAAACTCAGGATCTGCGGCGCGTTGCCGACCAGGTTGCCGGTGGTCGGGTCGATCGGAATGCCCTCGAGATAATAGCCCGCGCCGTTGACGAGATAGCCGTCCTTGTTGAGGGTGAAGTCGCCGCGCCGCGTGTAGTTCTCGACGCCGTCGAAGATCGGCGCATTGTCGGTGAAGCTGCCCGGCTTCTGCACCACGAAGAAGCCCGCGCCGTTGATCGCCATGTAGGTCGCGACGGAGGCGGGCTGCACGTCGCCCGGCACCGTGTTGGTGCTGCGCGAATTCGCGGTGACGCTGCCCGCCTTCTGCTGGGTCTGGCCGGAATCGGGAATCAGATCGAGGAAGCTGGTGTCGATGCGCTTGAACGCCGTGGTCTGCGAGTTGGCGATGTTGCCGGAGATGTTTTCCAGCGCATAGGATTGCGCCCGCAACCCTCCAACCGACGTGGTGAGAGCCCCGAAGATACCCATGAACATCGCCTCCAGATGCGAATAGCGCGACGGCCGGCGGTGCGCCGGGACCGTATTCCGAGGCGCTTGTCGCAAGGGTCGTGCCAACTCGGGCGACGGGGAATTACGCTGATAATTCAATGAAATAGAAAAAGCACCGGTTGTGCGAACCGGGGCACAATTGCCGGGACGGGCAACAATTGCCGGGGAATAGCGGGGCGCAGGACACAACCACACCGTCATTGCGAGCGAGGCAAAGCAATTCAGAAAGCCGCAAACCAAGGACTGGATTGCTTCGTCGCTACGCTCCTCGCAATGGCGGTTGAGAGCGCTAGTACGACCGGATCGCCCGTGTTCGCTATCCGGCTTGAAGCGCCCTCACCACATTCGCAGAGTCGTCCCCGCGCAGGCGGGGACCCAGAACCCCTGGCGGGTTGTTAGAAACAACCTCGCGCGCCATCCATGGAGCCGACACGCTGCTGCGTCTGGATCCCCGCCTGCGCGGGGACGACGGCGTTCGTGTTGCAGGTCCGTTCAAAACGACGTTCCGGTAAAGCCCTCACGTCGCCGATGGCGTCGCCGGGTGGAACACCAGAGCGAGGCCGTCCATGCAGTAGCGCAGGCCGGTCGGCTTCGGGCCGTCGTCGAAAACGTGGCCGAGGTGGCCGCCGCAACGGCGGCAATGGATGGCGATGCGCGTCATGCCGAAGGTGCGATCCTCACGCTTGCCCACCGCATTCTCCAGTGGCTGATAGAAGCTCGGCCAGCCGGTGCCGCTTTCGAACTTGGTTTCCGATGCATACAGCGGCAGGTCGCAACCGGCGCAGGCGAAGGTGCCCTTGCGATGCTCTTTCAACAGCGGGCTCGACCACGGCGGCTCGGTGCCTTCCTCGCGCAGGATGTGATACTGCGCCGGCGTCAGTTGCGCGCGCCACTCGGCCTCGGTCTTCTCGACCTCAAACTTTTCGCCGGCGGTGGCCGGAGACACCCGCAACATCTTCAGCGCGGCGAAACCGGTAAGGCCGGCGACCGATGCGAGCAGAATGCGGCGATTGATCATGATGATGGACTCCCAAAGCGGCGCGCGACGCGCGGATGTATCGTCCGAATTACGCCGCCAGCGCACGAACGTTACACCCGCCTGCCGCGATGTCACTCACGTTCTCGCGAGCGACAGCGTCGCAGGTTTATTGTCCGCCGAAATGGTCGCCCTCGTCCGTCGCCATCTGGCGGTTGGCAGCGGCAACCCGTGCTTCCCGCGCAACTTCCCGCAATGCGGCACGCTCACGCCAGCGCGCCACAGCGCCGGCGGCGGCGGCGCTGGCGCGGGTCCATCCAAACACCACCTGCCCCGCGACACGCCCGGCTTTTCCCCCGGCCCACACCAGTTCGAACGGCGCGAACAGCCGCCAGCGGTCGTCGCCCCACAGGATGCCGCGCGCGATCATCTGCCCGGCCAGCGCCGTGGTGTTGAGCCCGTGTCGACCGAAGCCGCTGGCGACCCACAGGCCCGGCTGCAATTCGCCGATCTGCGGCATGCCGTGTACGGTCTGCCCGACGGTGCCGCACCACGTCTCGCGCAACGCCGGCTTGCCCAGCGCCGGAAACAGCGTGGCGATGCGGCGGCGGATGGCGCGAGCGTGCCGCGCCGGATCGCCCGCCCACGTCGTCTCCGGGCTCGCCCACATCAGCCGGTCGCCTTCGACGATACGGAAATGATCGATCCCCTTTGTGTCCATCACCGCGCCTTCGAATGCGATGGCCTCCGAAAGCCGATTGCCGAGCGGCTCGGTGACGGCAGCATAGCGCCACACCGGCAATAGCGTTGCGGTCAGGCGCGGCGACGGCGAACCGAGGTGGACGTTGCCGGCGAGCACGATATGCGCCGCGCGCAGCCGCGCCGATGCGGTCGCAATCCGCTTGCGGATGCCGGACGCCTCGATGCTCACCACCGGGCTTTCCTCGAAGATGCGCACGCCGCTTTGCCGCGCCAGTACCGCGAGGCCTTCGAGATAGTTGCGCGCATCGACGTGAAACGCATCGGGATAGTGAATCGCCTCGAAGTAACGCGGCGTCTTCAGCGCGGCGCGTACCCGCTCGACGGGCCAGCCCTCGACATGCGCGCCGAATTGTCCGCCGAGCATGTGCAGGCGCTCGATCAGGCGCTTGCCCATATCGACATTGGAGACTTCCAGCGCACCGGTCGCTTGCAGCGCCGCACCGGCAAGATCGCCGGCAATGGCGCGCACGTGGTCGGCGCCCTGCTGCGACAGCTTCCACAGTTCGCGCGTGTGATCGACGCCGAGACGCGCGATGAGGTCGTCGATCGCAACGCCGTAGCCCGGCATCACCGTGCCGAGATGATGCGCCGACGCGTTCCAGCCGACATGACGGCTTTCCAGCACCGCGACGCTTGCGCCCATGCGCGCCGCTTCCAGCGCCACCGTGAGACCTGCGAGGCCCGCGCCGACGACGCAGACGTCGACGTCGAGATCGAGCGTCAGCCGACGGCGCTCCGGCGCGGCGGGGGCCGGCTCGTCGACGACTTCGGGACTTGTGTTGTCAGTGCTCACAGGTTTTCTTACGCAGCGACACGGCAATTGTCACCTTGCCGCGTATAAGCTTGTACACTGGAGCCGCTTCCGTTTCGATAGAATCGAAACGGGGCTCCAGATTATTGTTTTGACGCGTTTTCTTCACGCGAACCGGATTCCACTTCGCTCGAAAACGCTATAATCCGCCGTCGAAGGCCCACCAACGATCCGGAGACACCGGTTGATTCGAAAAATGATCGCACAATGCGGCGGCTGATCCTGCTGCGCCACGCCAAGACCGAAAGCCACGCGCCGAGCGGCGAGGACATCGACCGCCGCCTCGACGCGCGCGGGCTGGACGATGCCGCCGCGATCGGCCGCTGGATGGCGGACCAGCGCTGCCGGCTCGGCCACGTGCTGGTGTCCACTGCGATGCGGGCGCGGCAGACGTGGGATATCGTCGCACCGCTGCTCGGCGATGCCACGATCGAGGTGACGCATCTTCACGAACTCTATCTCGCCGAGCCCACGGACATCCTGCGCGCGATTCGCGAAACCGGCGGCATTGACGCCCGCTGCCTGATGGTCGTCGGCCATAATCCCGGCCTGCATGAACTGGCGTTGATGCTGACCGGTTCCGGCCACGACGACGCGCTGCGGCTGCTCGCCGGCAACCTGCCGACCAGCGGCCTCATCGTGATCGATTTCGACATCGACGACTGGGGCGACGTCGCATTCCGGCAAGGCAAGCTGATGCAGTTCGTCTCGCCAAAACTGCTGCGGCAGACGTCCGACGACGCGTAACGAAGAAAGCCGCGAAATCAAAAACCCTCCGTCATGGCCGGATTTATTCCGGCCATCCACGTCTTGGTGACGAAACCAACAAGAAAGACGTGGCTGGCCCGGACATAGGCGAGCGGAAGCGACGTCGTTCTTCGAACGGCTATGCCCGGCCATGACGAGAAAGAGACTCATCTCAAAAATTGGGTGGTCTGAAAGTAGCGAACGTATTTGCATCCGCTTTTGCATTGCGCCGCCCCTCATCGTGCGAGAATTTATCGCGTCGCCGCAACAGCCATCGTGTGATACACTCTGCCGCGTTGGGAGGCGCAGATGTACACATCCATTCTGGTCCCGATCGATCTGGGCGACAGCAGCCTGGCGAAGCCTGCGGTTTCGACCGCCGCGACGCTTGCCAACACCTTCAACGCCAAGGTGCGGCTGATCAACGTACTGCCGATGACGCCGGTGATGCTGGCGGAATACGTTCCCGCCAATTTCGACGCGCAGCAGCGCCAGTCCTGCGAGGAAGCCGTCGCCATCGTCGCGGCCGAATCCGGCATTCCGCGCGAGCGCATCTCAAGCGTGGTGCGCCAGGGCGGCATCTATCACGAGATCCTCGAGGAAGCGGCGGAGATCAATGCCGACCTCATCGTGATGTCGTCGCATCGCCCGGCGATGAAGACCTATTTCCTCGGCTCCAACGCCGGCCACGTCGTGCGCTACGCCCTGTGCTCCGTGCTGGTGGTCAGGAACTAGACGCGCAACGCCTCACGGCAGCAGTTGCGGCGGCAGCGCGTCCGGCGTGTAGATACATGGCTTGTTGCGCCGCATGAAGCCGCCGATCTGCCACGCAAACACGGCGGCGAGCGCCACCAGAAACAGCGCGCCCGCGAATGCATCGGTGGCCAACGCGCGTGCGATCAGCGCCACCATCACGATCGCGAACAGGATCAGCACGCCGGCGGCGAGCGCGTAAGGGATCGGCCGCATGCCGCCATGGAAGGCCGCATGGCCGCCCGCTTCCGCAATCCGCCGATGCAACGCGACGATGAATGCGCGATAGGCTGCGTCCTGCGTCTCCACCAGCGCAAAACCTTTCCACGAGGTCGACAGTACCACCTGCCGCTGCCCGTTGCCGCCGACGATGTCGGCGCGGAATTGCCGCGGCTGCATCGACACCGGCCGGTAGCTCAGTTGCACCGCCGCGATCGAGGCATAGGGCCACGACCCGCGCCGGGTGCCCGCCTGCCAGACAAGGCCGTCGTCAGTCAGTTCGAATTGACGCACCCCGCCGGCAAGCGACGGCTTGAAGGTGTAGGATATCGCGACCCTCGCGACATCATCCGACGGCATCGATGGCTTCTCCACCTGACTCCCGATCCTTTTGCCCGAACGGTTTTCGCCGCGCAAAAACACGTCATGCGCGGACTTGATCCGCGCATCCATCTTTGGAAATGATGGATTGCCGGGTCAAGCCCGGCAATGACGCTCTCTTGACCCGTTTCGATGGACGCGCGATGGCCACAACGACCACTTTTCCCCGCCATCTGATTCTGGCCGGGGCCGCCTTGTCGGGCATGTTGCTGGCGCTGGCCATCCACATCCTCGGCCAGCACCTCGGCCTCGACCTCGGCGGGTTGTGGCATTCCGACGATCCGCGCGTGCTGGTGCCGGCGACCGCCGCGCTGGCGTGGTGGCTGATGGCGACGGCCGGCTTCGCCTGCGGCTATTTCGCCGCG
>JAFKKL010000248.1 GCA_017305595.1 Hyphomicrobiales bacterium
TCAGCGCCGGCACCAGCGTGACCGATAGCAGCGCCGCCGCCGCCATCGAGAACGTCTTGGTGAAGGCGAGCGGGCTGAACAGACGGCCTTCCTGCGATTCCAGCGTGAAGATCGGCATGAAAGAGACGGTGATGATCAGGAGACTGAAGAACAGCGCCGGCCCGACTTCGGAAGCCGCATCGACCAGGATCGCAATCCGCGACTTGTTAGGGCCTGCGCGCTCAAGGCGCTTGTGGGCGTTCTCGATCATGACGATCGCGGCGTCCACCATGGCGCCGATGGCGATGGCGATGCCGCCAAGGCTCATGATGTTGGAGCCGATCCCGAGCAGTTTCATCGCGCCGAACGCCATCATGACACCGACCGGCAGCATCAGGATCGCGACGAGCGCGCTGCGGACGTGGAGAAGGAAGATGATGCAGACCAGCGCCACCACGGCGCTCTCTTCCAGAAGCGTGTGCTTCAAAGTGGCGACGGCCGCGTTGATCAGGGTCGAGCGATCATAAACCGGGACGATCTCGACCGATTTCGGCAGGCTCGTCGCGATTTCCTTGAAGCGTTTCTTGACGTTGTCGATCACGTCGAGCGCATTGACGCCGAACCGCTGCAGGATGATGCCGCTCGCGACCTCCCCCTCACCGTTCAGTTCGGTGATGCCGCGCCGTTCGTCCGGCCCGAGTTCGACCCGGGCGACATCCCGGAGCAGCACGGGGGTGCCATTGCTGGTCTTCAGAACAATGTTGCCGAGATCGTTGATGTCCTTCAGGTAGCCCTTGCCGCGAATGACGTACTCCGTCTCCGCAAGCTCGACGGTGCGACCGCCCACGTCGGCATTGCTGGCGCGGATCGCGTCACGCATCATCTGCATGGTGATGCCGCGGTCGCGCATGCGTTGCGGATCGAGGATCACGTTGTATTGCTTTACGAAGCCGCCGACACTGGCGACCTCCGCCACTCCCTCGGCCTTGGCGAGCGCGAATTTCAAATTCCAGTCCTGGATCGCGCGAGTATCGGCGAGATTCAATTGCTTCGACACCACGGCATACTGATAGACCCAGCCAACGCCGGTGGCGTCGGGGCCGATCGTCGGCGTGACGCCGGACGGTAGTCGCGATGCCGCGCTATTGAGGAATTCCAGCACGCGCGAGCGCGCCCAATAAATGTCCGTGCCGTCCTCGAAAATGACGTAGACGAACGACACGCCAAAGAACGAGAAGCCGCGCACCACCTTCGAGCGCGGTACGGTCAACATCGCCGTGGTCAAGGGATAAGTGATCTGGTCCTCGACCACCTGCGGCGCCTGCCCGGGATACTCGGTGTAGACAATCACCTGGGTATCGGAGAGATCCGGAATGGCATCGAGCGGCAAATGGGCGAGCGCATAAATTCCGGCCGCGGCGGCAAAGCCCGCGCCGAACAGGACCAGCAGGAGATTACGCGCCGACCACGCGATCAGGCGGGCGATCATGGCCGATCTCCCGAGGGTACCTTGTCGGCGTCGGCGTAGCCCTTCAGGGCAGCCTTCAGATTGCTCTCGGCGTCGATCAGGAAGTTCGCCGACACGACGACCGGTTCGCCATCCGCAAGACCCTTGCGAACCTCGACGTAGTCGTGTCCGCGCTGGCCAAGCTCGACCTCGCGCGGCTCGAAGCGGCCCTGCCCCTTGTCAACAAGGACGGATTGCCGACGTCCGGTGTCGAGCACGGCGCTCACCGGAATCGCAAGAACCGGTTCGGGATTGCCGATCTCGATTTCAGCATCGACGTACATGTCCGGAAGCAGGACGCCGTCCGGATTGGCGAGTTCGACGCGCACGCGGGCGGTTCGGGTCTCCTTGTTCACCTGCGGATAGATGACGGCGATTTTTCCCGCGAACGCGCGTGCGGGAAAACTGCGCGCCTTGATCGTGACCATTTGTCCGACCGCGATGGCTCCCAGATCGCGCTCGGCCACGTCGATCATCGCCCACACTTCCGAGATATCGGCGACACGAAACAGAACGTCGCCAGGTTGAGCGCGCATTCCCTCGGTCGCATTGCGCTCGAGCACGATGCCGTCGCGCGGTGCCGTCCACTCGATCGTGATCGGCGCGGTTCTGGTTTTGTCCATGGCGGCGATCGCCGCTTCCGGGACATCGAGATTCATCAGCCGTTGCCGCGAGCCGCGGCCGTAACGCTCTACCCCGCTCGTTGTTGGCGAATTGATGGTGGAAATGTATTCCGCCGCCGCCGAGGCCACGGCCGGGCTGTAGATTTCCATCAGGGGTTCGCCTTTGCGCACGTGGCTACCCGTCGTCACGTTCGCCACCTTCTGCACCCAGCTTTCGGCGCGCATCGAAATCACCGAGATGCGACGCTCGTCGAGTTGGATGGTGCCGGGCGCGCGCACCAGCGTGCGGATGACGCGCCGCGTTGCAGGCTTCGATTGGACGCCCGTGCGCTGGATTTTTCCCGGAGAGAGCTTCACCGAACCGTCGTCGGAATCCTCGCCCTCATAGACCGGGATGTAGTCCATCCCCATCGAGTCCTTCTTCGGCGTCGGCGACGTATCCGGAAGCCCCATGGGGTTGCGGTAATACTTGATCTTACGCTCTGCGCTCTTGGCATCGCCATGTTCAGCGTGGGAAGCCGTGGTGCTCGTTTCCTCGTGTGGGAAATCGTCGAAGCTCACGTCGGCGCCAGCCGGGACCGGAAGATAGTCGCGCCCGTCCTGCGTCTTCTTTGGCGTCAGGGAGTAGAACGGTTTGCCGTCGGGATCCTGATAATAGATCGGCGTTCCGGCGGGGGTCGCTGCCGCCCGTGTGGCGATGAAAATCGAGCCCGTCGTGTGTTTCGCACGATCGGCAACGAATGCGCCGCCAACCGCCGCGACAAACGCGGCGGCGGCAACTCCGGTCAAGACCGCGCGGTTCATTTTCCGGCCGTAATGACGAGCTTGTTCTCGACGGTGCCGGTCTCGCCCTGAACCTTGGCGCCGAGCGACAACTGCCAGCGGCCCGCCATGCTGACATTGGCTTTGAACCTGTAAACGCCGGGTTCGCCTCCCGGCATCTGCGCGATCTTGGTCGCCATTTCCTGCATGCCGTCGGGCGCCATGTCGAGACGGGTGGCGAAGATCACAGCGTCCGGCACCGGTTTTCCGGTCCTGGTATTGATCAATTTGACCGCAATGACCTTGTCAGGTCCGGTCTGGATGGCCTGATCCACCAGCTCGAACTTGTAGTCCTTGATGTCGGCAAAGGCGGCGGTGCTGGTCATGCCGATTGCGGCAATGGCGGTCAGCGCCCCCTGAAAGGCGCGCACATAAGATAGCTTCATTTTGTAGATCCTCGAACGTCGTTGGTCTGTCGCATAGCGACATGCTTCATCCGCGCGGACTTTGGCCACGCGGCATCAACCGGCGCTGGCGCGTCGATCAGACCGGAGTTCGAGGGGGATGGTCAGGTGGGGGGCGAACAAGTTCGTCGCCCATCAAATCGTCATAGGCTGCGATCTGGTGATATCCGGCCAAGCGCAGAATAATCGCATCGGCGACGGAATGCGCCGCCACAATCTTCAGCGTGCAAATCGCAAGCAGTGGGCAATCCACGCAGTCTTTGTTCTTTTGCGGATCGGGACAGCACGGCATATCGCCGGACATCGACGCCATGTCGGACATCGCGACATTGGACGATCCCATCGCGGCCACTGACGAAGCCAATGGCGCGGCAACGAGCCCTGCGATCACGAAGGCCGCCAGGATGTGGCCAATCAAGCGACGAACACTCATGGCCTATTCTGACATGGCACACGGAACCAGGAAAGTAACGGGTCCTTCACGTGTTTGGCATCACTATCGGACCAACCGACTCGATCTTAGACGGCGATCAACTCGCTCTTAATGTGTCGGTATGCCGACACATTAAAAACGAGTCGATTGGGGGATGCTAACTTACTGAAATTACGACCATGGCGACTTAAGAACGAGTCTACTACCGTTTAAGAACGAGTCGATCAGGCCGCTTTGCGTTTAAGAACGAGTCGACTTTCGTAACCGATTGAAATTGCTATTCGCACGCCTTCTGAATGCTGCAACGCAACCAGTTCTTCATCAGCCGATCGGCGGTTACACTCGATTCGTGCCACAAAGTTCTTCGATTCTTTTCGCCTTGAGCGCGAACATTCCGTCGCCCGAACCGTTGCCTCTGATCACCGCCCGGTTCGAGGTATCTATCGGTGATGAGAACGCCTAATTGCGCTCCCGCCCTTCTCTAATGAGAAAGGAGCGCGCCATGTTCAAGCGGCGACGTTTCAAACAATCAGAATCCCTCGGAGATCGCCTCGCGGTGTTCGCAAAACTGATGCGGGAGCGTGCCGAATTAATGCGACCCGGCGTCGAAAAAGCCGCCACACTAGCGAAGGCCGACCGGGCCGATTTGGCGGCCGATATGGATCGTTGGATGAGTTCAGGGGAATTAAAGCGGCCAGAGTAACGGTCAGAGTAGAACGAGCGTCGGAGTGACGTTGGAATATTCAGGCACCCCTTGCCTCTCCATCGGGAAAGTAAATTCTATCTCGATTGAGTACGCGGCTCGCGTCGTACGGTGGTGGAGGTTCTTTCATTGATCGGGTCCCGGACATTCGCGTCGCTCAATTGACCCTAGTTTCGCTTGAGGTATTGGATTTCACGTTCATGCTTCTCGGCGTCGGCGCGGCTTTCAAAGGTGCCGAGATTGCGGCGCTTGCCTGTTTTTGGATCGACCTTGCGCGAATAGATTCGATATTTTCCCGATTTGAGTTTGCGAATCATGTTGCGCTCCACTCAACGGTGACGTGAACGAGGCAGATCATGCGCCGTCGGGCCGATAAGATTTTCGGTAGGCCAGGCTCTCTGGCCTACCAAAACTAACTCAACTGCGCGAATGTCTTTACGCCGCTTGAGCGTGCTGGTTGACTTCGGATTCGGCGAGCGTCGACAGCGCAGCGTCCGTCGCCTTTTCCTCCTTCAATGTCGCTTCAAGAAGCTGCACGACGTCTTTCATACCCAATTCGCCCGCCCAGGTTTTCAATGTCCCATATCTCGACATCTCATAGTGCTCAACGGCCTGAGCCGCCGCGAGCAGTCCGGCATCAAGCGCCGGCATGCCCTTATATTCCGACATGATCTCCTTGCCCTCGTCGAGAATCCCAAGGATGGCATCGCAGGTCTTGCCGCGCGGGGTCTCGTCGATGATCTCGAAAATCTGTTCCAGCCGATCGACCTGCCCATCGGTTTCGGCTTCGTGCTTTTCGAATGCAGCCTTCAGCTTCGGTGAATTCGTCGCCTTGGCCATCTTCGGTAATGCGGCGAGGATCTTCTTTTCCGCGAAGTAAATATCCCGTAGCGTATCGACAAACAGATCTCTCAGTTCTTTCTCTTTCGCCATTGACGCTCTCCCATCAACCTTGCCAGTTTTGACGACCGTACCAGTCGTCGATGTCCTTCTTCACCTGATCTTTCTGGTATCCGTAGCGCTCCTGGATTCGTCCTTCGAGTTGATCGCGCTTGCCGTTGATGACATCGAGATCGTCATCAGTGAGCTTGCCCCATTGCTCCTTGACCTTCCCCTTCACCTGCTTCCAGTTTCCTTCAATCCGATCCCAGTCCATTTTCGAGCTCCATTTGAAAGTAAGACAACTTTCTTCCCGGAGCTGCGTTCCTGCCTGACGTCAGATATCGTCTCATCAGCATCTCTGCGCCTGAACGTTCTTCCGGGAACAAAGCGTACCGGCCGTGAATTGGCGATGATCGGCAGCGAACTGAATGAGGGATGAGGCGGAAGGAATGGCGCTGTTTCGCATCCGGCCTACAGCAATCGATCGGCGCGTCGCCCAACAGATTGCCGCGCGGGCGCAACCGGTCCCCGAAGAGATCGAGAAGACGTTGACATGGGGCGCCGACGAACACTTGCTGCTCGGGTGCGCGGCGGCAGCCTGGATCGCTGCGACGGCACTTCGCTCGCCACTTCGTCCCGCGGCCGGACATCTGCTTATTGTTGCTGCCGCAACGGCGGCTGTTCCGCACGTCTTGAAAACGACGTTCGATCAAGTCCGGCCGGATCGAAAGACAGTGAAGGGCCATCTCCATGGCATCCCGATATCCGGCGACAGTATGGACGCTTTTCCGTCCGGTCACGCGGTCCACATGGGCGCCTTGGCTTCGGCGGCGACGGTCTTACCCCTGCGATACAGGATTCCGATCTGGAGCGTGGCGCTCGGTCTGTCCGCGACGCGGATTGCGATTCTTGCGCACTGGCTCTCCGACGTCGGGGCGGGCTTTGCCATCGGGATCGTTCTCGAACGCATCGTCCGCCGCTTCACCGGATATCCTAACAAGGCCCTCCGCGACGCCATCGCAACCGGGCGCGCGACGTGACCGAATATGTCATCCGGTTCCTCGCCGGCGGCTTGCTGGTTTCGCTGTTCGCCATCATCGGCGACATTGTCCGGCCCAAGAGCTTCGCCGGCCTGTTCGGCGCGGCGCCCTCCGTCGCCCTCGCAACCCTCGGCATCGCCTGGTTTCAGCACGGCGGCACGTATGCCGGAATGCAGGCCAACGCCATGATTCTCGGCGGCATCGCTCTGGCCTGCTACAGCGTGATCGTTTGTCAGATGCTCATGCGCCTCCGGACGAGCGCGTTAACCGCAACGCTTGTCGCCTTGCCGGCGTGGTTCGTTGTCGCTTTTGGCCTGTACGGTGCAACAGGAGGATAAGCGATGCAAGTTCATCTCTCCCTCTCGTCGCTGTCCAACGGCCGCTGGCACGAGTACCTGATCCGCTTCGCACTTGGCGGTGCGGTCACCGTTCTCACAGGAGTTCTTGGTTCTGTCTGGGGCGCGTCGGTCGGCGGCCTGTTCCTGGCCTTGCCTGCTATCTTCTGCGCCAGCGCCACGCTCATCGAACGCCATGAAATTCGCCGCAAGCGGGACGCCGGCGTAAAAGGCATTCGTCGTGGTCGGGAAGCTGCCGCACTCGATGCCGCCGGTGCAACTCTTGGCAGTATCGCCATGATAGGGTTTGCCGTCACGTTCCTCGCGATGTCCCCTTATGGAGCGATCGTCGCATTCGCCGGCGCGAGCGTTTTATGGATTATTGTCGCCATCAGCGCATGGCATCTCAGGTGGGCGTTGAAGCGGTGGCAGCGCCGATCCTGAGAGCGACCGTTAACCTGTCGTGGTCGTGGGGTTACCCCGCGTGATACCGGGTGCGCTAACGTGCACCTCGTGGCCCTCGCGGATCGCGAGCGACGCCGCAGCCACGGCCGCCTCGAACGCAGCCTCCTTCGTGACGTAATCACCTTCCACTTCGCCGTCGTGGAGGACGCTCCACTTGCCGTCGATCGGGGTAATCGCATAGCTGGCAAGGCCCATCTCTTCTCGCTCCCTTATGTTCTTCGCAGCCTAACTCGTATGGCCGGGATCGATATGCTTCGGCGTATTCTTCTCCTGCTGCGGTACCATCCTCGCAGGATCGGGCTGGCCCGGAACTCCTCTCGGGCCGAACATCTCCCGTTGG
This sequence comes from Hyphomicrobiales bacterium, assembly GCA_017305595.1. GTDB lineage: Bacteria > Pseudomonadota > Alphaproteobacteria > Rhizobiales > Xanthobacteraceae > 62-47. Next base: position 7,534 of record JAFKKL010000248.1, read on the forward strand.
ATATCGTCTTCACTCAGACGCGGCTTGGTATCGCCCAACTGTCCACTGCCCTTATGACTTGCACTCATCGCACGGCACTCCTTAAAGGAAAGGCCGACCGCCGGTCACCGCGACCGTGGCACCTGACACATAGCTGGAGAGAGGATCGGCGAGCATCACATACGCCGTTGCAAGCTCCGCCGGCTGGCCCGCGCGTTGCATCGGCGTGTTCTTGCCAAAGTTCTTCACCGCATCCGGCGGCATCGTCGATGGTATCAGCGGCGTCCAGATTGGCCCCGGCGCCACCGCATTGACCCGAATACCCTTGCCCGCGAGCAACTGCGCGAGTCCGGCTGTAAAATTATGGATCGCCCCCTTGGTCGTGGCATAGGGAAGCAGCGTCGGATTGGGATC
>JAFKKL010000249.1 GCA_017305595.1 Hyphomicrobiales bacterium
CGTCGTCCCCGCGAAGGCGGGGACCCAGAATCCCTGGCGATCATGAGCGATGATTGCCAGTGAATAGCAAGGTGGTACGATCGCTGTTCGCATCATGGGCGGCACGGAGTCTGGGTCCCCGCCTGCGCGGGGACGACGCTGAGGATATGGCCGCGTAGAAAAGTTCAGCTCGTAGAGCCGGCGAGCGCGCCGGGGCGGCCGTAGACTTTGTCGGCGCGGGCCTCAAAAGCAGCGGCGAATTTCTGAAACGCAGCATCGAACATGCTGCCCATCAGCATCGCCAGCATCCGGCTCTTGAATTCGTAGGAGATGAAGAAGCCGACGTCGCAGGCGCCCTCGCCCTTCGCCTCAAAAGTCCAGCGGTTCTCCAGCGAACGAAACGGGCCTTGCAGATACTCGACGAGGATTTTCAGATTGGGACGATCCAGCGTAACGCGGCTGGTGAAGGTCTCGCGCACCAGTTTGAACGACACCGTCATGTCCGCAACGACGACTTCCTTGCCGTCGGGCTTCGGCGTGCGCTGACGTATCTTGAGCGCGCCGCACAGCGGCACGAATTCCGGATAGCGCTCGACGTCGGCGACGAGGTCGAACATCTCGGAGGCGCTGTGGCGAACGCGACGCTTGTTGGCGAATTGCGGCATTCTCTCGAACTCAACCGAACTTGGCGGCGCGTGCGGCCCGCAGCTTGGCGAAGTCATCGCCGGCGTGATGCGACGAGCGCGTCAACGGGCTCGCCGACACCATCAGGAAGCCCTTGGTGTAGGCGACCTTCTCATAGCCCTTGAATTCGTCGGGCGTGACGTAGCGCTTCACCGCGTGATGCTTGCGGGTCGGTTGCAGGTACTGGCCGATGGTGAGGAAGTCGACGTCGGCGGAGCGCAGGTCGTCCATCACCTGCAACACCTCGTGCCGTTCCTCGCCGAGCCCGACCATGATGCCCGACTTGGTGAACATCGTCGGCTCGAGTTCCTTCCCACGCTGCAACAGCCGGATCGAAGGGAAATAGCGCGCACCCGGCCGTACCGAGAGATAGTGCGAGGGCACAGTTTCCAGATTATGGTTGAAGACGTCCGGCTTGGCTGCGACCACCACTTCCAGCGCGCCGTCCTTGCGGAGGAAATCGGGCGTCAGGATTTCGATGGTCGTGGTCGGGCACTGCGCGCGGATGGCGCGGATGGTTTTGGCGAAGTGTTCGGCGCCGCCGTCGGCGAGATCGTCACGATCGACCGAGGTGACGACGATGTGGGCAAGGCCGAGCTTGGCGGTGGCTTCCGCGACATGCTCCGGCTCCGACGCGTCGAGCGCACCGGGCATCCCGGTCTTGACGTTGCAGAAGGCGCAGGCGCGGGTGCAGGTGTCGCCCATGATCATGAAGGTGGCGTGCTTCTTGTCCCAGCACTCGCCGATGTTCGGGCAGCCCGCCTCCTCGCAGACGGTGACCAAGCCGTTCTCGCGGACGATGTTACGGGTGTCGGCATAGCCGCGCGTGTTCGGGGCGCGCACCCGGATCCAATCCGGTTTCGACGGCGACAGCGCGTCCGGCCGGTGCGCCTTCTCCGGGTGCCGGGGGCGGATCTGCGTGGTGGAAACGGTGTCGACGACAACAACCATGGTTTTTCCGTCGGTTTATTCGGTCTGCCATAGGTAGTCCGCAGGGGCAGTTGCCGCAACCCGCTCCGTCATTGCATCCCCGACCGCATCGGCCTATGCCGGTGGAACAGCTCTATCGACGATAATCCGCCCCGATGTCCCCCCGCCCCTCCGTTTCCAGCCGCAGCAAGCTCGCCGTCCCTGCCTCCGCCGTCCCAGTGAAACTCGGGCCGCCGCTGCCGCAAAAATTCTTCGCGCGCAGCGTGCATGAGGTGGCGCCGGAGTTGATCGGCGCGACGATGCTGGTGAATGGCGTCGGCGGTATCATCGTCGAGGTCGAAGCCTATCACCAGACCGAGCCGGCGGCGCACTCCTACCGAGGGCCGACACCACGGACCATGGTGATGTTCGGGCCGCCCGGCTTCGCCTATGTGTACCGCTCCTACGGCATCCACTGGTGCATCAATTTCGTCTGCGAAAAGGAAGGCTCGGCCGCCGCGGTGCTGATCCGCGCGTTGCAGCCGACCCACGACCTCGCCGCGATGCGCCGCCGCCGCGGCCTCGAGGAGGAGCGAACGTTGTGCTCGGGACCCGGCAAGCTCGCCAGCGCACTCGCAATCACCCACGCGCAAAACGGGCTGGCGCTGACCGCGCCGCCGTTTGCCATCCATGCGCGCACCTTCACGCCGGAGATCGCAACCGGCGTTCGCATCGGCATCACCAAGGCAGCGGAATTGCCGTGGCGCTATGGGCTGAAGGGCTCGCGCTTCGTCAGCAAGCCGTTCACGAATGGCGCTGCTTGAAATTGGTCCATAACGGACAAAAGACCAGCGGCAAGACCGCAATCGCGATCGGCAGGAAGGCGAAGGCCGCCTGCCCGGTGATGTCCCAGAGCCCGCCGCCGACGATCGAGATCAGGACCGCGACGCCGTAACCCACGGTGAACATGCCGGCCGAGACACGCGGCACGTCGTCCGGCGCGAACAGCAATGCCGGCAGGCTGAGCAGCAAGGTCAGGCCCCAGGCGCAACTGAAGCCGACCACCGCCGCGCCGAGCGCGATCGTCCAGACCGACGTGGAGAACACGATGATGGCGATGCCAACCAGACTGAACACACCGGCAGCGACCAGCGGCCATTTCCTGCGCTCCACCCGACCGGCAATCAGCAGCAGAATGAACGACGCCGGCAACTGCCCGGCGTTGAGCGCCGACAGCGCCGGCCCGATGAAATCGGTCTGGCCCTGTTGCAACAGGAAGCCCGGCAGGAAGGCGTTGGTGCAAAAGTAAGCCTGATTATTGGCGCTCATCGCCAGCGCGATCTTCCACAGCACCGGATCGCGCCAGTCCGGCATCCAGTGCCGATGCTGGGCCGACACGCGGCCCTCGCCGCGGGGCTGCGCCAGAATGACCATCAGGGCGATCAGCGCCGGCCAGATCGACCAGAACACCAGGCTGCCGCGCCAGCTTCCCGACAGCAGCACCAGCAGCGCGCCGGCGAACGCGACGGGAAGGATTTCGCCGACCAGCAGGCCGTTGGTGTAAAGCGCGGTGGCAAAGCCGATCCGATGCGGCACCCATTGCCGCACCAGCGGCGGCAGCGCCGGCTGCATCACCGCGACACCCGCGCTCATGATGACCGTGGCGCCAAACAGCACCATTGTATCGAACGCCATGCCCCGCAGCGCCGAGCCGATCGCGGTGACGACCAGTCCCACCACCAATGCATTGGTGGCGCCGACCCGCGAGATCAACAACGATCCGGGAATAGCCGCGAGCGCGAACAGCGCCGGCGGGATGGCATTGAGAATGCCGACCTCGGTGCCGGTGAGTTTGAGATCGACGATGATCAGCGCCAGGATCGGCGGGATGGCGAGAATAGTCAGCCGCGCGGCATTGCCACCGAGCCAGAGCAGCAGCAGCGGGGTCGCTGACGAGACCCGCTGCGTGGCGTCCTGTGTCGTCACTCCGCGGCCTTCAGCCGGTCGAGCGCCTCGGCGATCTTCGCCTTCCGAGCCATGGCATCCTCGCGCTTTTCGCGTTCTTCCTCGACCACGTCTTCCGGCGCGTTGGCGACGAATTTCTCATTGCCGAGCTTGGCGTCGACGCGCTTGATGTCGGCCTCGGCCTTGGCCATCTCCTTCGCGAGCCGGGCCTTCTCGGCACCGAGATCGATCACGCCCTTCAGCGGCAACGCGGCAACCTCGCCGCGCACCAGCAACTGCATGGCGCCGTCCGGCGCGCGATCGACGAAGGTGATGTCCGCCAGCCGCGCGAGACGCTTGATGACATCGCTCCAGCGTTCGGCGCGGGCTTTCGTTTCGCTCGAAGCATTGGCGAGCATCAGCGGCATCAACGTCGCCGGCTGAATGTTCATCTCGGCGCGCGCCGAACGGATCGCGGTGATGAGGTCGACCACCCAGCCGATTTCCGCTTCCGCCTCCGGATCGGAGAACGCTTCGATTTCGGTCGGCACCACCAGCGCGACGCCGGCGAGATCGCCGGGCACGCCCGAGGTCGGGATGACCACGGTGGTCTGCGGCCGCAGCGGCCATTCGGTGAGGACAAGCAGTTGCTCGCGCTTTGCCGTCACCGCCCACGATTCCTCGGTGATGAACTGCATGAACGGATGCAGCAGCGTGAGGATTTCGTCGCGCGCCCACGCCACCATGGCGCGCGTCTCGTCCTTCGCCGGACCGTCGGCGCCCATCATCACGGGCTTGGCGAGTTCGAGATACCAGTCGCAGAACACGTTCCAGACGAAGCGATAGATCGCACCGGCAGCATCGTTGAAGCGATAGCTCTCGATCGCCTGCGTCGCCTCGCGCGCCGCAACCAGGGTCTCGTGCGCGATCCAGCGGTTGAGCGTTTCCTTCGCTTGCGTCGGATCGAATCCGTCCGGCAGCACGCAATGATTCATCTCGGCGAAACGACAGGCGTTCCACAGCTTGGTCGCGAAGTTGCGATAGCCCTCGACGCGGCTGGTGGCGAGCTTGATGTCGCGGCCCTGCGCCGCCATCGCGGCCAGCGTGAAGCGCAGCGCGTCGGCACCGTACTGATCGATCAGGTTGAGCGGATCGATGACGTTGCCTTTCGACTTCGACATCTTGGCGCCCTTCTCGTCGCGGACGAGCGCGTGGATGTAGACGGTCGGGAACGGCACGTCCTTCATGAAGTGCAGGCCCATCATCATCATCCGGGCGACCCAGAAGAAGATGATGTCGAAGCCGGTCACCAGCACGTTGGTCGGGTAATAGCGTTCGACGTCCTTCGTCTCATCCGGCCAGCCCAGCGTCGAGAACGGCCACAGCGCCGACGAGAACCAGGTATCGAGCACGTCTTCATCGCGGGTGATGAAGTTTTCGCGCAATGCCGGATCAAGAGCCATGTCGTGGCCTTGCTCGGCGGTGATGACTTCCTGCTCGACGTAGTAGCCGAGCGCGTTGCCGACGGCTTCTTCCTCGGTCTCGGCGACGAACACCTTGCCGTCCGGTCCGTACCACGCCGGAATCTGGTGGCCCCACCACAATTGCCGCGAGATGCACCACGGCTGGATGTTCTCCATCCACTCGAAGTAGGTCTTCTCCCAGTTCTTCGGCACGAACTCGGTCGCACCGCCGCGCACGGCGGCGATCGCCGGTGCGGCCATCGTCTTGGCGTCGACGTACCACTGGTCGGTGAGATAGGGCTCGATCACGACGCCGGAGCGGTCGCCGTGCGGCACCATGTGCACGTTCGGCTCGATCTTCTCGAGAATTCCGCTTTCCTCGAGCCACGCGACGATCTGCTTGCGCGCAGCGAACCGATCCATGCCGTGCAAGGTCGCGGCGTGCGGCGATGCGTTCTGCGGCAGGCCGTGCCAATAGGCTTCGTTGTCGGTGAGCGCGATGCGGCCCTCGATGTCGAGGACGTTGATCTGCGGCAGATTGTGACGCTTGCCGACTTCGAAGTCGTTGAAGTCGTGCGCCGGCGTGATCTTCACCGCGCCGGAGCCCTTCTCCGGATCGGAATAATCATCGGCGACGATGGGAATGCGCCGGCCGACCAGCGGCAGGATGACGTGCTTGCCGACCAGATGCCGATAGCGTTCGTCGTCGGGATGCACCGCGACCGCGCTGTCGCCCAGCATGGTTTCCGGCCGCGTCGTCGCGACCACGATGAACGTCGACGGGTCTTCGGGATTGAAGGTCTTGCCTTCGAGCGGATAGCGCAGGTGCCACAGGCTACCCTTGACCTCGATCTGCTGCACTTCGAGATCGGAGATCGCGGTGAGCAGCTTCGGGTCCCAGTTGACCAGCCGCTTGTCCTTGTAGATCAGCCCGTCGCGATGCAGTTCGACGAACACTTTTACGACGGCGCGCGACAAGCCCTCGTCCATGGTGAAGCGCTCGCGCGACCAGTCGCACGATGCACCGAGCCGCTTCAACTGGTTGACGATGACGCCGCCGCTCTCGGCCTTCCACTGCCAGACGCGTTCGAGGAACTTTTCGCGGCCCATGTCACGGCGCGACGGCTCCTGCCGCTCCATCAACTGCCGCTCCACCACCATCTGGGTGGCGATGCCGGCGTGATCGGTGCCCGGCTGCCACAACACGTCGCGGCCGCGCATCCGCTCGAACCGGCACAGCACGTCCTGCAAGGTGTTGTTGAGCGCGTGGCCCATGTGCAGCGAGCCGGTGACATTCGGCGGCGGAATGACGATGGTGAACGGCTCGGCGTCGCGGCGGTCGGCCCGCCCGGCCTTGAACGCGCCGGCGTCGTCCCACGCGCGTGCGATGCGGTTTTCGATGTCGGCGGGCTGATAGGTTTTCTCGATCATGACGGTGCGGTGCGGATACCAGGTGTTACGAATGACGCTTGAGGCGATGCGGCTCGATGCAAGCCGATCGATGGAAGCATGTGGATGTCAGGCTGAAACGAAATCCGTATCCTTCGCGCAAGCAACGACGATGGCGGTCGCGGCTTCGAATGGCGGCTTTCGGTTCAATCCTGTCCGGTTATAGCGGTTCCGCGCGAAGTGGAAACCGGCCGACGCGACAAAAACGCGTCAGATCAAGAATGTAGAGCCGTCGCCCGTGCGCAAGTCAACCTCGGAAACGGCAACGCTCGCCTGCCGCGATGCCGACACTGCGAGACGAGGCAGAGGAAGCCAGGAGCGGATTATCGCCCGCGGGAGACGCGCTCGATCTCGGCTTTGACGATGCGTTCCACCAGTCCCGGCAGATTGTCGTCGAGCCAGGTCTTCAGCATCGGCCGCAGCATTTCCCGCACCAGATCCTCGAGGGTCCGGGCGTTATTGCTGAGAACGGTATTGGCAAGCGAGTTGAATGCCGATTCCACGGCCGATACGGTCGATTGCGACAGCATCTCGGGCGCGAAGGCGTCCACACCTCCCCGTGCCGCCCCGGAGGGCCGCTCGGTCGCCGAATAGTGCCGTTGTTCGCTCGCGATCGCCATCTCGTTGAACTCAAGATCGTTGGCCGGCTCCACCTTGTCGAAGGAGGGCTCCGGCATGTCGGGCAGCGCCATATCATCCGTCAGTTCGAGAACGTCGTCCTCGGACGGCGCGGCCACAGGTGCTGCCGGCGCGTCGAAATCGGCCAACAGCGCGTCGATATCGTCCTGACTGTTGGGGGCGGCTTTCGCGGCGGGCTTCGTTGGTTCGTTAGCCATGGCAGGCGATCCGGCTGGGTCCGCGACCGGTGCGGACTTCACTGCTGCGGGGGCGACCGGCGCGGGCTTCGCGGCAGGCGGCTGTTCCGCGGCGGGCGTTTTGGTTTCATCATCGGCAATGATGCGCCGGATCGATGCCAAAATCTCCTCCATCGAGGGCTCTTGGACCTTCGCGGGCTGGGTCATATCCGACTCCACATCATCACGGTCGTTGCTATCACGTCCCTCGCAGCAACGTTGGCGCATCAATATGCCGCGCACGTTCTGCCTGCCCCAACGCTTCGATCGATCGCCGCAATTACCTTCCAAGGACACGGCATCGCACGAATCGTCTTACACGCGACAACCAAAGCTATGTCATCGCCGCAAACGAATGCAAGCAACGGTCCGCGAACCAGACCGTTCCCTGTCCGTCATAAAGCGGCAATTCGATCAGCAGCGGGTTCAGCGGCCGTCCGGCGTGCGAAGCCCGCCCCAGCTATCGCGTACCTGATGATAATGGACGCTGGGATCGTAGATGGTGGTCCGCAGCTTGAGCACCTGCGGCGACAACCGGCCGATCGAGCTCAGCACCGCATAAGA
>JAFKKL010000250.1 GCA_017305595.1 Hyphomicrobiales bacterium
ATGCCGATCGTCAATGTCGATACCGACATGATCATCCCCAAGGACTATCTGAAGACGATCAAGCGCACGGGGCTCGGCACGGGCCTGTTCGCCGAGATGCGCTATCTCGACGACGGTGCCGAAAACCCGGATTTCGTGCTCAACAAGCCGGCCTACCGCAAGGCGCAGATCCTCGTCGCCGGCGACAATTTCGGCTGCGGTTCGAGCCGCGAGCACGCGCCGTGGGCGCTGCTCGACTTCGGCATCCGCTGCGTGATCTCGACCTCGTTCGGCGACATCTTCTACAATAACTGCTTCAAGAACGGCATTCTGCCGATCCGCGTCTCGCAGGAAGACCTCGACAAGCTGTTCGACGACGCCGAGCGCGGCGCCAATTCGACGCTGACCGTCGATCTTGCCAATCAGGAAATCCGCGGTCCGGATGGCGGCAAGGTCAAGTTCGAGATCGACGCCTTCCGCAAGCACTGCCTGATCAACGGCCTCGACGACATCGGCCTGACGATGGAAAAGAAATCGTCGATCACGAGCTACGAAGCCAAGGCCCACGAAGCGCGCCCCTGGGCGTGAGGACACAATTCCCTCGCACGCTGTTCGCTCTATTTCGTCATGACCGGGCTTGTCCCGGCCATCCACGTTTTTGAGCTTCGACATTGGCGGAATAAACAATCGTCATGCGCGGACTTGATCCGCGCATCCATCGTTCTCAGAAAGGATGGATTGCCGGGTCAAGCCCGGCAATGACGCCTGAGCAGAGCACCGTCGCCTTGCAAGGTCGCTTGAGGAGGACGGACCGTCCCCACGATCATCGTCGTCCCCGCGCAGGCGGGGACCCATAGGCCGTGTCGCTTTTGATGCAGGCTGCGCTCGTGATCTTTTGGCCGGCATCAGACTTTACCACGGCCGCCAGGGGTTATGGGTCCCCGCCTGCGTGGGGACGACGCTGTGCCTTTAGGCGTATCTCTCTTGCACGACCGCCTCAGCCCTTCACCGCCTCGGCGGCCGCGATCGCGGCCATGTTGATGATGCCGCGGCTGGTCACCGTCGGCGCCAGCACATGCGCGGCCTTGCCGGTGCCCATCAGGATGGGACCGATGGGAAGGCCGTTGTTGATCTCCGCAAGCAAGGTCAGCGACAAATTCGCCGCTTCCAGATTGGGGAAGATCAGGAGATTGGCTTCACCCGAGAACGCGGGATCGGAAATGTAGCCCCTGCGGAGCGTTTCGTTGACGGCGAGATCGCCCGGCATTTCGCCTTCGACCAAAAGATCCGGCGCGATCGCCTTCAGCTTGCGATAGACCTCGCGCATCTTGGCGGCGGAGGCGGCATCGCGCGAGCCGAACGCCGAGTGGCTGAGCAGCGCCACCTTCGCCTTGATGGCGAAGCGACTCATGTGATCGCGCGCCTGCAAGGTGATCTTCACCAGTTCGTCGGCATCGGGATCGGCGTTGACGTAGGTATCCGCGAGGAAGAACGTGCCGCGCGGCATGATCAGCACAGACAGCGTCGACAGATGCGAGACGCCGGCGGCAAGACCGAGGATCGATTGCACCTCCTGCGCGTGGCGCGGGAAATCGCCTTCCAGCCCGCACAACAGTGCATCGGCCTCGCCTCGCCGCACCGCCAGCGCACCGATCGCCGTGGTGTTGGTGCGCACGATGGCACGCGCGCCGTCCAGCGTCACGCCGTTGCGCTCCTGCAAGGAATGATAGAGCGCAACGTAATCGCGATAGCGCGGGTCGTCCTCGGGATTAATGATCTCGATATCGCCGGTGCGCAGCGGCAATCCCAGTCGCTCGAAGCGTTGCTCAATTACTGTCGGACGTCCGATCAGAATCGGGCGCGCGATCGATTCGACGATCAAGACGTGCGCCGCGCGCAGCACGCGCTCATCCTCACCATCGGCGAACGCGACGCGGATGTTCTTGTTCAGCGTCTGCTCGATCATCGGCTTCATCACCAGACCGGAGCGGAACACGAAGCGCTTGAGGCTGTCCTGATAGGCCGCCATGTCGGCGATCGGCCGCCGCGCCACGCCGCTGCTCATCGCCGCCTGCGCCACCGCCGGCGCGATGCGCAGGATCAGGCGCTGATCGAACGGCGACGGAATCAGGTAATCGCGCCCGAAGGTCGCCGGCGCGCCGCTGGCGGTGACGTCCATCGCCGGCTCATGCGCTAGTTGCGCGATGGCATAAGCGGCGGCGCGCTTCATGTCCTCGTTGATCACGGTCGCGCCGGAATCCAGCGCGCCACGGAAGATGAAGGGGAAGCACAGGACGTTGTTGACCTGGTTCGGATAGTCGGAGCGCCCGGTGCAGATCAGGGCATCCGGCCGCGCCGCGATGGCGACTTCCGGCATGATCTCCGGCACCGGATTCGATAGCGCGAGAATGACGGGGTTGGCCGCCATGTCGCGGATCATCTCCGGCTTCAATGCGCCGGCCTGCGACAGGCCGACGTAGATATCGGCACCCGCCATCACGTCCGCGAGTTCGGTCGCATCGGTCTCCTGCGCGAACGCGCCACGCCAGCGATCGACGGAGTTACCGCGCTTGGTGGTGACGAGGCCCTTGCTGTCTGCGATGAAGATGTTCTCACGCTTGGCACCGACCGCGATCAGCATGTCCATGCAGGCGATGGCCGCGGCACCCGCACCCGAGGTGCAGATCTTGACGCTGCCGATATCCTTTCCGACCAGTTGCATCGCGTTGAGCACGGCCGCTGCGACGATGATGGCGGTGCCGTGCTGATCGTCGTGGAAGACCGGAATCTTCATGCGCTCGCGCAGCGTTTCCTCGACCAGGAAACAATCCGGCGCTTTGATATCTTCCAGATTGATACCGCCGAAGCTCGGCTCCAGCGGCGCGATGATTTCGATCAGCTTGGCCGGATCGTTCTCCGCGATCTCGATGTCGATGCCGTCGATGCCGGCGAATTTCTTGAACAGAACCGCCTTGCCTTCCATCACCGGCTTGGCCGCAGCCGCACCGATGTTGCCGAGCCCAAGCACCGCGGTGCCGTTGGAGATGACGGCGACGAGATTGCCCTTCGCGGTGTAGCGATAGGCCTGCTCCGGATCGGCGGCGATCTCCTCGCACGGCGCGGCAACGCCCGGCGAATAGGCCAGCGACAGGTCACGCGTATTGGACAGTGGCTTGGTCGGCGTCAGCTCGATCTTGCCCGGTTTGGGAAACTCATGAAAGCGCAGCGCGGACGCGCGCAGATTGGCCTGGTCTTCTTCCGACACGATCATCCCCCCGATGTGTCAGTCCCACGCCGCGCGCGTCCCGAACACAACTTCAATTTCAATGCCGACAACTGCATGCCGCCGTTCGGCGGCATATCCAAACGGGGCGACCAACAAAAAGCCAATTCTTCGTCAGGTCAAGTCAATCATATCCTGCGTCATCAAGCGAAAGCATCGCGCGCTCGCACTGCGTGTCCGCTTTTCATCCCGTGGCGGAATCAAGAGGTCACAAGCGACCACGGCAGCGTGACGCCGCCGCGAAACACCGCCACTTCGCTATCGTCAACGCCGACCGCCGCCATCACGCGGCTTTCGCGACGCTCCAGCGTAATGGCGCCGCTGTTCGGCGCCATGCCGTAGAAGCGCGCACCGTTGAGCGAGGCAAATGTCTCAAAACGATCCAGCGCGTTTTCCTCGTCGAACACCTGCACATACGTCTGCAATGCGGTGGCGCCGCCGAAGATACCGGCGGAGCAGCACTCGGCCTCCTTGCGCGTACGCAAATGCGGCGCGGTGTCGGTGCCGATGAAGAAGCAGCTTTCGCCGGAGGTCGCCGCCTTGCGCAACGCCAGCCGGTGCCGCTCGCGCTTCGCCACCGGCAGGCAATAGAGATGCGGCTGCAACCCGCCCTGGAAGATCGAGGTGCGGTTGATGACGAGATGATGCGGCGTGATGGTCGCTGCCGCGCGCGTGGCGTGGGCACGGACGATGTCGAGCGTCTCCGCCGTGGTCGCGTGCTCGATCACCACCTTGAGGCCGGGATGGCGCGCCAGCAGCGGCAACAGGCTGTGCTCCATGAACGCCGCTTCGCGATCGAAGATGTCGATCTCGGGATCGGTGGACTCGCCGTGGATCAAGACCGGCATGCCGATTTTTTCCATGCGCTCCAGCACCGGCGCCAGCGCCGGAATGTTGGTGACGCCGTGATGCGCGTTGGTGGTCGCGCCAGCGGGATAGAGCTTCGCCGCGACCCATACGCCCTCGGCATGGCCGCGCTCGATCTCGTCGGGCGAGGTCATATCGGTAAGGTAGCACGTCATCAGCGGCTGGAAGTCGGAGCCTTCGGGACGCGCCGCGAGAATGCGGTCGCGGTAGGCGGACGCGGCTTCGACCGTCGTTACCGGCGGCACCAGGTTCGGCATGATGATGCCGCGCGCGAATTGCGCGGCGGTGAACGGCAGGACGGCGTTGAGCATCGTGCCGTCACGCAAATGCACGTGCCAATCGTCCGGACGGCGAATGGTGATGGAAGCGACCGGCGCGGCATTGGCCGCCGCCTTGTCGAACATCGCGTCGAGACTCATGCCGTCCCCTTGCCGTGGGCGCGCAGTCGCGCGTTGGAAACAACAGCCTGTGTCATGCGAACGATGGTCCCCGAATGCTGCAAATCATTGGCGGCATTATAGGCCGAACGGCAACGCGCTTGAAACCCGCTCGCATATCCTATCGGTGCCGCGCAGGCGCGAGACGGTCGGCGAGAAACTCGATCAGCACCTCGACCCGCGCCGGACGTGGGCCTCCCGGCGGCATCACCAGATGCACCGCGCCTTCGGTCTGTTTCCAGTCTTTCAGGATGACCTCGACCTGCCCCGCCGCGATGGCGTCGCCGACGATGAAGTCCGGCAGGTCGGCGATGCCGAGGCCGGCGATCAATGCCGGCAGCACCGCCTCGCCGTTGTTGACGCGCAACTGCCCGGACGGACGCACCGTGGCTTCCTCGCCGGTCGCATTGGTGAAGTGCCAGACGTTCGGCGTCGACAGGTAGGCGTAGGCAAAGCAGCGATGCTGCGCCAGATGCATCGGATGCGTGGGACGGCCGTAGCGTTCGAGATAGCTCGGGGCGGCCACGGTATGGCGCGGCATCGCGCACAGCCGCCGCGCCACCAGCGATGAATCCGGCAGGCTGGCGATCCGCACGCCGATGTCGAAGCCCTCGCCGATCAGGTCGACCATGGCGTCGCTCAGGTGCATGTCCACCGCCACGTCCGGATACTGCGTTAGGAAATCCGGCAGCAGCGGCGCCAGCACGTTGACGCCAAAGGTCATCGGCACCGCGAGCCGCACCACGCCGCGCGGCGCGGCGGATTGCGCCAGTGCCTCGCTCTCCGCCGCCTCGCCGTCCGCCAGCAATTGGGCGGCCCGCACCGCCAGCGTCCGCCCGGCATCGGTCAGCGCCAGCCGGCGCGAGGTGCGGTTAAAGAGCCGCGCGCCGAGCCGCTCCTCCAGCCGCCCCACCGCCTTGGAGACGGTCGCCTTGGACAGCGCCAGCTCAGTCGCCGCCGCCGCGAAGGAACGCAGTTCCACCACCTTGGCGAAGATCGCTAGCGCCTCGAAATCGGGAAGTTTCGACATCGCAGATTCGGAAACAATGAGTTTCGATAGTTTCTATTTATAGGATGATTGGGCCAACGTATCTAGTCCCCAACAGAGTTCGAACCCCCGTTCGAAAGGAGTTATCCGATGATTGAACTTCGCCCCTTCGACAGCCTCGGCGCCGCCAACCATGGGTGGCTCAATGCCAAGCACCATTTCGCGTTCGCCAGCTATTACGATCCCAAGCGCATGAACCATGGCAGCCTGCGGGTCTGGAACGATGACGAAATCGCGCCGAATTCCGGCTTTCCGCCGCATCCGCACGCCAACATGGAGATCATCACCTTCGTTCGCGAAGGTGCGATCACCCATCAGGACTCGCTCGGCAACAAGGGCCGCACCGAGGCCGGCGACGTGCAGGTGATGAGCGCAGGCTCCGGCATCCGTCACGCCGAATACAACCTCGAGCCGGTGACGACGCGGATCTTCCAGATCTGGATCGAACCGACGCAGGAGGGCGGCCAACCCTGCTGGGGCGCCAAGCCGTTCCCGAAGGGCGACCGCTCCGGCAAGTTCGTCACCCTCGCCAGCGGCATCAAGGGCGACGCCGACGCGCTGCCGATCCGCGCCGATGCGCGGGTGGTGGCGGCCACGGTGAAGGCCGGCGAAAGCGTCAGCTATGCGCTGGGCGCGGGCCGCAACGGCTATCTGGTGCCGGCCACCGGTGCGATCGAGGTCAACGGCGTGCGCGCCAATGCCCGCGACGGCGTTGCGATCAGCGACGAGAACAACCTGACGATCACCGCGCTCGCGGACTCGGAACTGGTCCTCGTCGACGCCGCATAACCTCTCTCAACCGTCATGCCCGTGCCCGTCACGGGCATGACACCTCCTCCCCGACAACCTTCACCTCAGCCAGACAATCGGAGATTCGACATGGCAAAAGTTCTCGTCCTTTATTATTCCGCCTATGGCCACATCGAAGCGATGGCCAACGCTGTCGCCGAAGGCGCGCGCGAAGCCGGTGCCACCGTGGACATCAAGCGCGTGCCGGAACTGGTGCCGCCCGAAGTCGCCAAGGCCGCGCATTACAAGCTCGATCAGGCCGCGCCAATCGCCACCATCAACGACCTCGCCAATTATGACGCGGTCGTTGTCGGCACCGGCACGCGCTTCGGCCGCATGTCGTCGCAGATGGCGAACTTCCTCGATCAGGCCGGCGGGCTGTGGGCCAAGGGCGCGCTGCACGGCAAGGTCGGCGGCGCCTTCACCTCGAGCGCGACCCAGCACGGCGGCCAGGAGACCACGCTGTTCTCCATCATCACCAACCTGCTGCACTTCGGCATGACCATCGTTGGCCTGAACTACGGCTTCGCCGGACAGATGGGCGTGAAGGAAGTGACCGGCGGCGCGCCCTACGGCGCAACCACCATCACCGACGGCGACGGCAGCCGCCTGCCCAGCGCCAACGAACTCGCCGGCGCGCGCTATCAGGGCCGGGTGATCGCCGAAACCGCGACAAAACTGCACGGGTAGTAAGTACGACGGAGTGATGCGTTTGATGCATGACTCCGTCGCCGGACCCGGCATTGCAAGGGTCCGCGCCGCAATTATCTCGGGCGGGCACCAAATGGAGTCCGCCATGAGCGAGCTGTATTACCTCTACTACACAACCCCGAGTCCGCTGCCGCGCTTCGTCATCGACTGGATTCGCAGCAACCTCGGCGGCCGCACCTCCGGCCGATGAGTCCCTTCGTCATTGCGAGGCGCGTTAGCGACGAAGCAGCCGGAACGTCCTGAAAGACTGGATTGCTGCGCGAAGTCCGTGCTCGGACAGCGCGAACGCCGATCCAAGTGCTGGCAATGACGATCTTGAGTCGTGTAGCACCTTAAAAGCCCGCCTCACCGGCGGGCTTTTTCTTGCAATCCTGGCTTCCGCCGATCCATCGCGACACGCGACTTACGATGCTTTCTGCAACGCGCTGATGTCATTCACCGGCTTGTTGAGATGCACGTGGCTATCGACATGGTCGACCCAGCTCAACGGCACCAGGTGATGCTTGCCGTCGGGCGAACTGGTCTTGGTCAGCTTGATCTTGTCGCTTCCTTCCATGTGATCGACCTGCCCGATATTCTTGCCGGCGGAATCGAGCACGTCCATATGTTCCTTG
>JAFKKL010000251.1 GCA_017305595.1 Hyphomicrobiales bacterium
CCCGCCTGTCAGACGCCTATCTCGCGGTCCGCAACGAGACCGAACGCCGGGCCGCCCCGCTCAGCCCCGAGGATCAGGTGGTGCAGTCGATGCCGGACGCCAGCCCGGCGAAATGGCACCGCGCCCATACCACCTGGTTCTTCGAACAATTCCTGCTTGGGCCGCATTGCCCCGGCTATCGGCCGTTCGACCCGGATTACGCCTTCCTGTTCAATTCCTATTACGTCAGCGCCGGGCCGCGCCACGCGCGCGGCGAGCGCGGCCACCTCACCCGCCCCGGCGCTGCGGAGGTCACCGCCTATCGCCGTCACGTCGATGCGGCGGTGCTGAAGTTCTTCAATGAGGCGGGCCCGGACAAGCTGGCCCAACTGGCGCCGCTGGTCGAGGTCGGGCTCAATCACGAGCAGCAGCATCAGGAATTGATGCTGACCGACATCCTGCACGCTTTCGCGCAGAACCCGCTGTATCCCGCCTACGATCCCGCGTGGACGCCACCCGCCTCCGCCCGCAGCGGCGAGGCGTGGTGCGAACTCAAGGAAGGCATCCACAGCATCGGCCATGCCGCCGAGACCTTTCATTTTGACAACGAAAAGCCGGCGCACCGCGCGCTGGTCGGCCCGGTGAAGCTGGCGCGGCAGCTCATCACCAACCGCGAGTGGCTCGCCTTTATCGACGACGGCGGTTACCGCACGCCGACCTTGTGGCTGATGGACGGCTTCGCCAAGGCCAGCGCCGGGCAATGGGATGCCCCCGGCCACTGGCACAACATCGACGGCCAATGGCACGTCATGTCGCTCGGCGGGCTTCGCTCGCTCGATCTCGACGCGCCGGTGATGCATGTCAGCTACTATGAGGCCGACGCCTTCGCACGCTGGCGCGGCAAGCACCTGCCGACCGAGATGGAATGGGAAGTGGCGGCCCGCGCCGGCCTCCTCGACGACGCCTATGGCATCGTCTGGCAGTGGACGCGCAGCGCCTACGCACCCTATCCCGGCTATCGTGCCATCGAGGGCGCGCTCGGCGAATACAACGGCAAGTTCATGGTCAACCAGCTTGTGCTGCGCGGCTCGTCGCTGGCGACGCCGCAAGGCCACAGCCGCGTGACCTATCGCAACTTCTTCTATCCCCATCACCGCTGGCAGTTCACCGGACTGCGCCTCGCCGACTACGGCGATTGATCTGACGCATCCGAACGCCAGGAGCCCTTCATGAACGTCCGCGCAACTGCATCGGCGAAAGCCCAACGTTTCGATCCGCAAACCTCGACCTTCGCCGCCGACGTGCTCGATGGCCTGAGCCGGCAACCCAAGCAGCTCTCGCCGAAATATTTCTACGACGCAGCCGGCTCCGAACTGTTCGAGCAGATCACGGTGCTGCCGGAATATTATCCGACGCGCACCGAACTCGGCATCCTAAGCGCGCGCAGCAGCGAGATCGCCGCGATCATTCCCGAGGGCGCGGCGCTGGTGGAATTCGGTGCCGGCGCCACTACGAAGGTACGGCTGTTGTTGCAGCATTGCCGGATCGGCGCGTATGTGCCGGTCGATATTTCCGGCGACTTTCTTAAGGCACAGGCCAGCGCCTTGCAGCGCGACTTCCCGACGCTGCGGGTGGCGCCGGTGGTTGCCGATTTCACCGCGCCGTTCGAACTGCCCAAAGCTGTCGCCGGTATGCCGAAGGTCGGCTTCTTCCCCGGCTCGACGCTCGGCAATTTCGAACCGCACGAGGCCAGCGCCTTCCTGCGCAGCGCGCGAAACATTCTCGGACCCGGCGCGCTGATGCTGATCGGCGTCGATCTGGAGAAGAGCGACCGCGTGCTGCACGCCGCCTATAACGACGCGGCCGGCGTCACCGCGCGTTTCAATCTCAACTTGCTGACGCGCATCGACCGCGAACTCGGCGGCGATTTCGATCTCGCGGCCTTCACCCATCGCGCGATTTACAATCGCGAACGCCACCGCATCGAGATGCATCTGGTCAGCCGCAAGGCGCAGACCGTACGCATCCTCGGCAGGAGCGTTTCGTTCCGCGCCGGTGAAAGCATTCACACCGAGAACAGCTACAAATACAGCTTGGAGCGCTTCACCACGCTGGCCAAAAGCACAGGCTGGACGCCGCAGATCTCATGGACCGACGACGAAAACCTGTTCTCGGTTCACGCGCTGGTGGCGTCGGCCTGAGAATCGACCACCGCTTCGGGCGACCCTAGCGAGATCGCCTCCCACGCCGCGACCAGCATCAGGATTACCGTGGTCGTGGCCGACAGCCATAACGGCGACAGCATCGCGCCAAACGGGATCAACACGATCAATAGCCCGATGCCGACCAGATGCGACAGCTGCAGGTGGCCGCGAATGGTGCGCTTGAACAGGATGACGCCGGCGAGATAGATCAGCGGCCCGCCGATCATGGCCAACAATTCCTTCGTGCCACTGTGGCCATCATGGCCGTCCGGATGCGCCAGCAGCATCTCGTCACCGACGGCGCAGACCACGATGCCGACGACGATCAGCAGATGGATATAGGTGTAGGCCAGCCGCGCCATCCGGCCGGTTTCGTCGGCATGGGAAATCCGGTGGGAGCCGGCTTCCGCGCCGATGTGGAAATAGATCCACCACATCGCGATTGAGCCGAGCAGCGCGATCACGAATGCGAAAGCGGAGGTCCAGGTCCATGCGGCCTCGCTGAAGGTCGCGCCGGTGACGACGATGGATTCGCCGAGCGCGATGATGATGAACAGCGCGCAGCGCTCCGCCATGTGGCCGCCCTCGACCTCCCAATCCTGCATCGAGGATGCACCGAGGCCGGGGGTGCGGAAGCGCATGGCGGGGCCGGAATATTCGATGGCGAGCGCGATCAGCCAGAGCCAGAGCCGCATCTCAGGATCGGCGAGACCGCCGGCGATCCAGAACACGCCGCTCACCGACATCCAGATCGCGATGCGCAGGAAATTGCAGCGATGGCCGGTCTCGGATTTCGGCACCGCGAAGATGACGAACACCGAGCGCCCAACCTGCATGAAGACATAGGCCAGCGCGAAAATGAGTCCGCGGCTGTCGAACGCTTTCGGGATCGACGTCGACAGCAACAGCCCGGCGACCATCATCACGAACAGCATGACGCGAACCGGCGTCCGCTCCGGATCAAGCCAGTTGGTGACCCAGGACATGAAGACCCAGACCCACCACACCGCCAGCATCAGGATGGCGACCTGCACCACGCCGAGCGGGGAGAAATGCGCCAGCAGCGTGTGCGATATCTGGGTAACCGCGAAGACGAAGACCAGATCGAAGAACAGTTCGACGAAGGTGACGCGGTGATGCTGCTTCGGATTGCGCTCGCGCAGCAAGCTCCCGCGTTGTCCCGTCTGCGTCATGCGCCGCTCCCCGCCCTCACCGGTCTGTCTTACACGTCAGTCCGGCACGCCGGTCTGGAGCGCCAGTGCGTGGAGCACGCCGCCCATCTGCCCTTGCAGCGACTGATAGACGATCTGGTGCTGTTGCACCCGCGACTTGCCCCGGAAGGATTCCGAGATCACCGTCGCGGCGTAATGGTCGCCGTCGCCGGCGAGATCCCGGATCGTTACCTCGGCGTCGGGTATCGCAGCCTTGATCATGGTTTCGATATCGCGGGCGTCCATAGGCATCGTACTTCTCCAGGCAGCCGGACGGCGATCCGCGACCTGACGCGGCCCTGTTTCCGGCGTGTTGGGATGACTATATCCGATTCACCGACAATAGCCCGCCCCGATCGCCTGCGGCATCGGGGCCTCGCCTCACGAGGTTGCCGATGAAAATTCCCGGCCCCGACCATCCCATCACCGTTGAGCCCGCCGGCAAGCGCATCCGCGTGACGGCCGGCGGCGTGGTGATCGCCGACACCGCCCGCGCGCTGACCTTGCGGGAGGCGACCTATCCGGCGGTCTACTATATCCCGCGCGCCGATGCCGACGCCGCGCGGCTGGTGCGAACCGACCGGGTCACGCACTGCCCCTACAAGGGCGACGCCAGCTATTTCAGCATCCGGACCGATACGACGACCCTCGACAATGCGATCTGGAGCTACGAGACGCCCTACCCCGCAATGGCCGAGATCGCCGGCCATCTGGCGTTCTATCCCGACAAGGTGACCATCGAAGAGTTGCCGGCGGCCTGATCACCGTCTGAATCAGCTTCGGCACGACACATTCTGTTGTCGGGAAAAGGCCCCGGAGATGCTCTCCCCGAGGCCGGTTTCTTGCTGATGGCTCTGCGGGACCAACCTCAAGGGATTGGTCCGCTACGCACGAAAGATCGTCAATCCCAGGATCAGCAGCACCAGGAAGATCACGACGAAGATATAGAACAGCACGCGCGCGATATCGGCGGATGCCGCGGATACGCCCGTGAAACCCAGCAATCCGGCGATGATCGAGACCACAAGAAAAATCAGGGCCCACTTGAGGATACTCATCTTTTGCTCTCCAGGATTCTCATGCGATAACACCCGCCCCGGAACATGGTTCCCGTAATCATTCGGCGTCGTCGCCAAACACGCCGCCGGTTTGCGCAGGAGGCCGCATGAAGTCGATCGCCCATCCAGCGCCAGACGTCGCTCCCGAGATCGCGCCCAAGGCACACGGCCGCAACCTGGCACTGGATCGCGCGCGAACATTTCTCACCGTGGTGGTCGTGATCCATCACGCGGTGATTCCCTACACCTATTTCGGACATACCGATCCGAAGTCGTGGCTCGGCTTCGACATGGTCGTGCTCGCCACCGACAGTTTCTTCATGGCGATGTTCTTCTTCCTGTCGGGCCTGTTCGTGTGGCCGAGCCTCGCCCGCCGCGTGCCCGGAGTCTTCGCCTACGATCGGCTGCTGCGGCTCGGACTGCCGTTCGTGATCGCCGCACTCACGGTAATCCCGATCGCTTATTATGCGCTGGCCCTGCGCGAGAATCCGGACCTGCGCTTCAGCGCGTTCTGGTGGAATATGGTCACCGACGGGCCATGGCCGAGCGGCCCGGTGTGGTTCGTCTGGGTGTTGTTGCTGTTCGATCTTGCCGCCGGCGCGCTGTTTCGCATCAGCTCGAATTCGCTGTTCTGGATCAATCGCCTCTCGGTACGCGGCTTTGAGAGTCCCGCGACCTTCTTCATCGTACTGGTGATCGTGACGGGCATCGCCTATGTGCCGATGCGGCTGATCTTCGGCCCGAGCTACTGGTTCGAGTTCGGGCCGTTCTCGGTGCAGGCGAGCCGCGTCCTGCTTTACGCGCTGTACTTCTTTATCGGTGCCGGCATCGGTGCCGGCCGCTTCAGCGAAGGCGTACTCGCATCCGAAGGAAAGCTCGCGAATTCGAGTTGGATCGCCTGGGGCATCGTCACCCTGATCCCCTATGCCGGATTGTGGGGCTTGATCTACATCAAGCGCGAAATCCTCGGCAATCCCGACACGCTGCCGATGTGGTACGAGGCGAGTTACAGCGTGCTGTTCGTCATCTTCAGCGCCGGGATGATGTTCACCATCCTAGCATTCTTCATGCGCCTCAAACGCGAGGGCTGGAGCATTCTCGATCCGATGCAGAATGACGCCTACGGCATCTTTCTGGTGCACTATGCCTTCGTGCTGTGGATTCAATACTGGCTGTTCGACTTCGACTGGCCGGCGATCGTCAAGGCGCTGATCGCCTTCGTGGTGACGATGGCGACAAGCTGGATCACAACGCGACTGCTGCGGATGGTTCCCGGCTCACAGCGGGTGTTGTGAGCCGTTTGATTGACGCAGCCTCGGCGATGCTGAAAGCGTGACCGAAATTGGTTTGTGGGCAGCTTTGCAACACCGAAAGGTCGTCCCGCGCAGGCGAGGACCCATACGCCGCAACGGCTCGGCTCCATCCACCAAGGCGAGTTTCTTTTATAGCAACCAAGGCTAGGGTTATGGGTCCCCGCCTGCGCGGGGACGACGCCGAGGTTATTTGACCAACCCTCAGTTCTTACCGGCCATGTAATCCGGCAACCAACGCTCGAATGCGTGACGCAGTGTCTCGATCTTCACCGGCTGCTCGCCGGCAATCGCGATCGTGCCGCCGCCGGTCTTGCCGATCTGCACACACGGCACTTCCACGGCTTTCAGCTTGCTCAGCACGCCCAGCAGGTCAGTGTCGCGCACAGTGACGACGTAGCGCGCCTGATCTTCACCGAACCAGTAGCCGTGCGGAACGATCGCAGCCGGCGCGGCATCGAGCACCGCGCCGATGTTGCCGGCCATCGCCATCTCGGCCAGCGCGACCAAGAGGCCACCATCGGAGAGATCATGCACCGCCGTCGCAGTGCCGGCGTGGATCATGCCGCGCACCACATCGCCGTTACGCTTCTCGATCGCGAGATCGACCGGCGGCGGAGCGCCCTCCTCACGGCCGCAGACATCGCGCAAGTAAACCGACTGGCCGAGCCAACCCTTGGTTTCGCCGATGAGAAGGATCGTTTCGCCTTCAGCCTTGAATGCCAGCGTTGCCGACTTGGTGAAGTCGTCCAGCAGTCCGACGCCACCGATCGACGGCGTCGGCAGAATGCCGCGTCCGTTGGTCTCGTTGTAGAGCGAGACGTTGCCGGAGACGACCGGGAAATCCAATGCGCGGCAGGCATCCGCGATGCCGCGCAGGCAACTCACGAACTGGCCCATGATCTCGGGCCGCTCGGGATTGCCGAAGTTGAGGTTGTCGGTGATGGCGAGCGGCTTGCCGCCGACGGCGGTGATGTTGCGCCATGCTTCGGCAACGGCCTGCTTGCCGCCTTCGAACGGATCGGCTTCGCAATAGCGCGGCGTGACATCGACGGTCATGGCGAGGCCCTTCGGGCCATCCTCGATGCGCACCACGGCGGCGTCGCCACCCGGCCGCTGTACCGTGTTGCCGCCGATGACGTGATCGTATTGCTCCCACACCCAGCGACGCGAGCACATGTCCGGCGCAGCGATCAGCTTCACCAGCGCATCGGTCACCGACACCGGCGGCGCGATGTCGCGCGCGTGGATCACCGGCAATGCAGGCGACGGCACATGCGGGCGATCGTAAAGCGGCGCTTCGTCGCCCAGCTCCTTGATCGGCAGATCGGCCATCACCTGACCGCCATGCTTGACCACGAAACGCTTGCTCGGCGTGGTATAGCCGACGATCGCAAAATCGAGGCCCCACTTGCGGAAGATGTCTTCGGCTTCCTTTTCCTTCTCCGGCTTGAGCACCATGAGCATCCGCTCCTGGCTTTCGGAGAGCATCATCTCGTAGGCGCTCATGCCGGTTTCTCGCGTCGGCACCGCGTCGAGATCGAGATCGACGCCGAGATCGCCCTTCGCGCCCATCTCCACCGCCGAACAGGTCAAGCCCGCCGCGCCCATGTCCTGAATGGCGATGACGCAGTCCTTCGCCATGATTTCGAGGCAGGCTTCCAGCAGCAGCTTCTCCGCGAACGGATCGCCGACTTGTACCGTGGGGCGCTTCTCATCGCTGTCGTCATCGAATTCCGCCGACGCCATGGTCGCGCCGTGGATGCCGTCGCGGCCGGTCTTGGAGCCAAGATAGACGATCGGCATGTTCACGCCGGACGCCGCCGCGAGGAAGATGCCGTCGGTGCGCGCCAGCCCCACCGCCATGGCGTTGACGAGGATGTTGCCGTCATAGCGCGTATGAAAACGCACCTGCCCGCCGACCGTCGGCACGCCGAACGAATTGC
>JAFKKL010000252.1:0-7701 GCA_017305595.1 Hyphomicrobiales bacterium
GCGCCTGCCGCAGCGCGGCTTCGTCGACTGGCTCTACGGCCGCGACACCGGCGTCGTGACGCGTCGCCTCGTCCGCGAGCACGGCGACACTCCGGCTGTGCGCTCCGTCCTCCGCGCGCAGCGCGACTACGTGACCGAGCTTAATGCGCTGCCGTCCGACGCGGGCTGCTGGAAAAACAGAGGCCGGGACAGCTACTATCTCCAGACCCAGGTCATCCCCTGCCTGCCGCCTCTCGGCCGCAACGCGACCGCAGAGGAGCGCGCCGACCGCCGCAAGGCCCTTCAGGGCGAAGGCGGCCGCCGTTCACGCAAGATCACGGAGCAGATCCACCGAGGGCTCATCGCCGAAGAGATCGAAAATCGCCTCGCTGCCGGCGTTCCGGTCGTAGAGGCCGAGGTCGTCAAAGCCTTGGTCAAAGCCGGAACAGTCAGCCGATCAACGACTTACGCCCACTTCGATGCGGTCTTCGAAGTCGTCCGACAGAGTGCAAGATATCAAGTAAGCCTCCCTGCTACCAATCCGGAACAATCGAATAACTCTTCAACCCAGGCTGCCAACAGCCATGCCAGCGAGCCTTCCGACATCCGGATCCCGGTCATCAACCTCGATTCTGCTCGCTGCCTGGTCGAAGACAACGGCGTGATCCGGCGAAAACCATCGAATCTTCATCTCCGCACCGACTACGATGCCTACCGGATCCGGAATTCATGGCGAATGGCCGTAGCAGCATGGCGACAAGCTAGGAATCCGGATCACGGTGGTGAGATCGAGCGTCCAGTCCGGCGAAAACAACATCGACCCACATCCTCGCGCTCGCTCTCAATCAACTAGGCTCAGGACTCATTGATCAGAGCCAGAATATGACTTTAGCGGCAATGCAAATGGCGGATAGGAAGGTGTGAGCGCATCGGTCGTAGCGGGTGTGGATACGCCGCCAGTCTTTGAGCCTGCCGAACATGTTCTCGATCTTGTGCCGCTGACGATAGAGTTTGCGGTCATGTTCGATCGAGCTTTTGCGGTTCGATTTCGATGGGATGCAGGCCATGATGCCGCGTTTGGCGAGAGCCCGGCGAAACCAGTCAGCATCATATCCCTTGTCGGCGAGCAACTGCCTGGCGGGCGGCAGCGCATCGATCATCAGAGCCGCGCCCTTGTAATCGCTCATCTGGCCTTCGCTGAGCAGCATGATGACGGGGCGTCCCTGACCGTCGCAGACGGCATGCAGCTTTGAGTTCAGGCCGCCTTTCGTGCGCCCGATACGTCGGGGAACAGGCCCTTTTTTAAAAGGCTGGCAGCGGTGCGATGCGCCTTCAGATGCGTCGCATCGATCATCAGGCGAGATGGCTTGCCGCCCTTGCGCACCAACTCGGCGAAGATCTTGTTGAACACACCGAGCCGGCTCCAGCGCACGAACCGGTTGTAGATCGTCTTGTGCGGACCATAGCCCGACGGCACATCGCGCCAGCGCAGACCGTTCCGGATGACGAACACGATGCCGCTGATCACCCGCCGGTCGTCAACCCTCGCAATCCCGTGCGACAACGGGAAATACGGTTCGATCCGGCGCATCTGCGCCTCCGACAGTAACAACAAATCAGCCATGGCGATGCCTCCCGACACCGCCATTGAATCAATCATCCATCGCTCTCGCAACAAATTTAATGGGTCCTGAGCCTAGGTCGCACGCTGCCAGCGCCACTAGCGCCATGCAGCCTGCCCGGCGGTCACGCATTCGTCCGGCGGTCAGCATCGACCCTGCCACTGTCAGCATGATGCCAGCCCATCGAGTCCGGATTCCGGCGGATCGATAAACCCTGCCTTGCGGTGGTTAGTGTACGACCTGTCGCCGTGATCATTGAACCTATTGCGGTTTGCAGCATTCTAGGATTCAAATTCATCGATTGCATGGAGTCAGCATGATGCAAACGCGCAAACATGTCGCCAGCGCCGTCGCCGAGATCGACGAGGTCAGGTCCTCGATATTCGGTCGGAATCCGGATCGGCCGGATGGTCGGTTCGTCCGTAGCCCTGTCGGCGGTGGTCGAGATGTCGCCAAGGCTCGCCAGCGTCTGCGGACCGCGGCATGGCGCAGAGATAATGACGCGAAAGGTCGGCCGACCTCGGACCAGATCGGCCGAGCGCTGCTCATGGCGGTGGTCACCAGCCCCGATTTCGCCGACCTCGTCGAGGGAGAGTTGACGGTGGTGCGGCGTGCTCTGAACTCAATGCAGTCGAACGGATTCGACCTCGCGCAGACTCAGGACGTTATGCGCCGGCTCCGGAGGCGCCACAGTAATGCGGTGGACCGTGACGCGGAGGCCGGTGACGTGCGGCCTTCGTTAGGTGGCCTCATTTAACTATTGCATGCCACGTGCAGATCATCGTCGATGACGGGGGTGGTGGCCCGTCATCTTGAAGACTCGACTCGAGCCCGGAAGTTGAAAAGCTCCGAGCTTTTTTCTTGCTCGGCAGCCAGCTTGACCTTTGCATGTCAACTGGGGATTCTACGGTCTAACCTCGGCGCTTGGATGCCGTCGGCGTAGTAAAGAGAGCCCCGAGTAGTAAATAGAGCCCCGACGCCCCACCGGAGTGATCCGGATCCCACGGCGAACCGGGGCTCTCAGCATTTTTACACCCGGACCCTAATTTATAAGCGATTTTACACCGTCGTAAGCGTTTTTGCACCGTACGCACGATGCGATCGTTTTATGTCGCGTCACGCGCGACGCTGGCGCATGGATGGCGTTGAGCAAAAGCGAAAAACAACGGACGACGGAGTACCGTGCGCGGATCTACCCTCATTGATCTTATCCCCATCCGAAAATGATACTTCAGGTAGTGAGCTGCTGCCGGTTTAGTGGACGGCCCGTTAAGCTAATCCCAGCTTTCGTTCGAACTCAACCGGGCTGACGTATCCGATCGTCGAATGACGTCGGGTCGTGTTGTAGAATCGCTCAATGTAGTCTGATCGCGTACGAGCAAAAAGGCCACAAGAGTATCCATCTGGCTGCATTTAGAGACAACGAGATCACCGTGGTTCTCTGTTCGGCGGATCCCACGGCGCTGGATCGCTTCCTGCGCCGGCTGGGCGATCAGATCCGGAAGACCTTCCCCGATATCCGTTGGGCTATCGGAGTCAGCACCAGCCGTTCCGATCCGCTGACATTGCCGGATGCCTTGACGGAAGCACGTCTTGCCAAAAAGGTCGCCGAACCACATCGGCCGTCCGTCCGGTGAAGTTTGAAGACATGGGGCTGCTGGGATTGATCTTGGGGCTTCAGCGGGGCGTCGGCTTTCCGGATTTTGCGCATAGCGTTCTCAAAGGTATCGTCGATGGCTCTCAGCCTCATATGGCGACGCTGCGCAAAACGCTCCGAGCCTATCTAGCTTCCAATTGCAATCAAAGGGATGCCGCGAAGATGCTCGCCGTTCATCCCAAGACGATCGCGTATCGTCTCGAAAAGATCGAAACGACAAGTAGACTTAGTTTGCGCAACCACGAACACCGGATCATGTTCGAACTGCCTCAAGGTACACGAACTCGGTGTTACGACACTCTGTGTCTGACCGAAAATAAACTGAGTATTATCAGTGGGCTCTGATTCCATCGGTGTTGTTACGAAGTATCGAAGGAATCGAGAATGTGGATTGATATCATCCGAGTACAGTTTTCCCGAGAGGAGCTGCGTTTGCTAGGCGGCGACTTGACGGATGCGGAATGGGTCGTGCTGGAGAGGCTCCTTCCGGCGCAGGCCAACCGTGGTCGACGTCCGGAATGAAGTTATCGCGAAATCATCGAGACGCTGCTCTATCTACTACAACTGGCTCCCAAGGGTCCGAAATCAGATAGCACGGCTTGCCCCTCCACGCTCAAACCATACGTCCACCGTCGACCGGCAGCTCGACGTCGATGATGTAGTCGGCGGCGGCAAAGTGGAGCGCAGCTTCGGCGACGTCGTTCGGCTCGCACAGGCGGCCGAGCGAGATCGATGCGAGGAATTTGCTGCAGTTCTCCGGTGTGTCCTCTATCCCATAAAGTCCGAGAGCATACCCGCGCGGTGCCAGTTCGGCCTTGCCATATTCAAGCGCAAAGCGGATCGCCCGCATCTCATCGCGCAGCAGGAATTCGGTATCCTCGACGGCAAGCAGCATGCTCCGTGAACCGTTTCGAGATGCCGGCCGGCTGATTGGGGTATCGTCCGTTTTCTCGGTCATGTGATGTGAATGTCCTTTGGCGGTCACGCCAGCCGATGTCGAAACAGCCACGCCGCCAGCGGCAGCGTAATAACCGCGACGCCGAGCAGCGGCACGAAATTAAACGCTACGTCGCCGAATCCGGCGCCTTCAAGATAGACGCGGCGAACCAGGTCGATGCCGAAGCGGAGCGGATTGACGTAGGTGGCAATCTGCAAAACCTTCGGCATGTTACCTACGGGAGTGAGCAACCCTGACAGCAACATCAACGGCATCACCAGCATGAAGGTGTAGAGCATGGCTTGCTGCATCGTCAGCGAGACGGCCGAGATCGACAAGCCGATGCCGACGGATGCGACCGTGAACATCAACAGCCCGAGATAGAGCAGCCAGACCGATCCGCTCATCGGAATCTGGAACCAAAACAGGATGATCAGAAAGATGATCGTCGACTGGATCAGGCCGACCAGGATCGACGGGACTGCTTTGCCGATCAGGATCTGCAGGGGCGTGAGTGGTGTCACCAGCAACTGATCGAACGTGCCCTGTTCACGCTCGCGCGCGACCGACAGCGCCGCCAGCATGAGCGTCTGCAACATGCTGAGGCTCGCGATCAGCGCCGGCATCAGGTTCCAGCGGGATTCGAGGTTCGGGTTGAACCAGGCCCGGCGCACGATCGTCAGAGGGGCTGCGTTGCCGAGAGACTGGTTATAGGCCGCAACGATCGAGCCGACATAAGCCGCCGCCAGGCCCGCCGTCGACGAGTTGCGGCCATCGAGGATCACCTGCAGCGGCGCTTGTTGCCCGGACGCCAGACGTGTCTCGAAGTCGGTGGGAATGCTGATGACGAGGAGCGCCTTGCCGCTGTCGATCAGCTCGGCGATCTGGTCGGACGACGTCAACGTCGCAGCTCGTTTGAACACACCCGTCCCATCCAGCCGCGCCAGCAGCTCGATGCTCGTCGCGCCCCGGCTCTGGTCGAGGACGGCGTAGGGCGCGTTGGTCAAATCATAGGTCGCGCCGTAGCCGAACAGCAGCGACTGCATCAAGGCCGGCGCGAACAGCAAGGTGCGGCTCGATGGATCACCAAGCAGAGCCAGCAATTCCTTGCGGATCAGGGCGAGCGTCTTCGCGAGGTAGTCGATCCAGGCATGCATCGTGTCAGTCGAGCTTCTTCCTGAGGGTGCGGCGTGTCGCTACGGTTAGCACGACGACGTAAAGCACCAGGATGGCGCTGGTTCGGATGATGTCCGGCCAGTAGTCGCCGGCCATGAACAGGGTCTTGATCAGTCCCATGAAATGGGTTGCCGGCAGCAATTGGCTGACGGCCTGAATCGCTATCGGCACATTGCGCAGGTCGAACACAAAGCCCGATAGCATCATGGCGGGCATGAAGCTGGCCAGCAGCGCCATCTGGCTTGCCGCGAACTGATTGCGAGTCGCGCCGGAGATGAACAATCCGAGGAGCAGCGACACCATCAGATAAAGGAGCGACACGACGATAATGACGGGGAGTGAGCCCCGCATCGGCACATGGAACAGGAATTTTGCAGCCAGCACGCACATCAGCAGATCGATGGCTCCGACCACGAGGTAAGGCGCCAGCTTGGCGATTACCAGCTCCAGCGGCCGCACTGGCGTGACGAACAAGGATTCGAGCGTACCGCGCTCCCATTCGCGGGCAACCAGCAGCGAGGTGAGAAAGGCCCCGATCAGGGTCATGACCAACACGACCAGACCCGGCACGATATACCAGGTGCTTTCATTGGCCTCGTTGAACCAAACTCGCTGTATGATGGCGATGCTGGCGACGCCGGTCGGCTTGTTGCCGGCGCGATCGGCCTGTTGCTGCGCCGGGACAGTGAGCGCGCCGCTGACATAGCCTTCGATCGTCGAGGCCGTGCTGGAATCGACGCCGTTGAGCAGCAGTTGCAGTTGCCCGTCACCGGCAGCCATGCGCCGGGAGAAATCGATCGGCACGCGCAGGATGGCGTCGGTTTGACCGGCGCGGATCATCCGTTCGGCCGCCGCCATCGAGGTGACCCATGTCGGCGCCAGATAGGGCGAGCCTTGCAATCCGGCGACGGCATCGCGCGCGGTCTGGGAGCTGTCCTCCAGCACCACCGTCACGCGCGCGTCCTTGACGTCGAAGGAAATCCCGAAGCCGAACACGAGGATCAATCCGATCGGCAGCAGCAGGCCGACGATCAGGTTGCTGCGGTCGCGCAGCATCTGTCGGGTTGCCGGCGGTGATCGTCTCCCAGCAGTCGCGCCTACTTCAGATGGCGGCGGCGAAGGAGTTCGGCCCGGATAAATACAACGCGCTGGACGACCAAACGGTGACGTTGCCGCATCCTGACGCAACCGCCGCCCTGATTTCGGGGGCATCGGCGATCGCCGCACATTTCTCCAACCCGCCGTTCCAGGATCAGGCGCTTCAGCACCCCAACATTCACAAAGTGCTGAGTTCTTACGATATCGTAGGTCAGCGCATCACGCCGGTCCTGCTCTATGCGACGACCAAATTCCGAACCGACAACCCGAAAACCTACAAGGCTTTCGTGGATGCATTTGTTGAAGCCAACAGCTGGATTACGACGCACAAACAAGAGGCCGCCGAGACTTATATCCGGGTCGCCCAATCGAAGCTCGATGTGGCCTTCATCAAGTCGGTCATCGACAATCCTGATGTTGCTTTCACCACCCTTCCCAAGGGCACATTCAAATATGCGTCCTTTCTCGCACAGATCGGCGCGATCAAGAACAAGCCGGCGAGTTGGAAGGACTATACATTTGACAACCTGCACGGCGAATCCGGCAGTTGATCCGTCATGTCGAATCCTATCAGCGCCAATTCCGTACCCGCACTCGAAGCGATTGGCCTCTGCCTTCGGTACGAGATGGACGCAGGCATGGTCAGCGCGGTTGAGGACATCAGTCTGCGCATCAATAAAACCGAACGGTTGGTGCTGCTCGGCCCTTCAGGATGTGGCAAATCGTCGATTCTCAAGGCGGTCGCCGGCTTCATCCCCGCGGCTTCCGGACAAATCCTCATTGAGGGACGAGCGATCAAGGGACCCGGCGCGGACCGCATCGTGGTTTTTCAGGAATTCGACCAGCTTCTGCCCTGACGTCTATCGCCGCTGAGATATTTGAATAGGCATCCACGATCGTCAGAACTCGGATCTTGCGAGCGTCGAACAGCTAGTTCGACAGAAGGTCCCTCATTCGACGCAACAGGTGGCCGGCGATCTTCGCGCAGCTTCGCAGACCTTACGGTTGTTCCCTTTGTTACGCATTTGCAGGCCTTTCTTGATATGCAGCCGATAAACTCGCTTGGCATCTACCGACCAGCCCTCAGGTCGCAACAGTACATGGATGCGCCAATAGCCGTACCGCACACGAGTGCCGCAACCTGCTTGATGCGCTTTCTGAGTGCGACCTGCGAGGGCCGGCGGTGCCGGTGCTTTCGGGCTTGGCTTACATTAGGCCGGTGCTATATCGGC
>JAFKKL010000252.1:7721-14674 GCA_017305595.1 Hyphomicrobiales bacterium
TAGATGAATGTCAGCCCGCCGCATCGGATTGAGCGTAAGCTTGGTTGAGAAATCGTTGATGTCAAAAGTTTACCGGATTCCATAGCCGATCGATGAGCCGTGGTCACTTATGATGAGCCATGAGTCACTGCTTGCCTCGTGATAACCAGACGGTCATCCATTGCCGTCATTGATGCCGCGGGCAAAGATGCACATACGACTCATAGAGGCGTTACCTCGGAATTAGATCGATTGGAGTTCAAGCTTTCTGGCGCGGCTTGCCGAATGCAGTGGCGTGGCCATCTACGATTAGCCACCGGCTCTCATGACGAAAGCTTCAGATATTCGCGATCAACAAATGTCTGTCTCAGTTAAAACCTACCCGGTCATGATGCCGACGCTGGTCCCCTTGCAACTGATTGGTCGATGACGGCGGCGCTGCGAGGCGTGTCCGGGGCGCGCACCGAACTCGACGGCTTCGAGCCCGGCACCTCGCGTAAACATTTGAGGATCGGTATGCGACACACCGTCGAGCCGACGATGTTGCCTGCCCCCGCGAAGCAGATTTACGACGAGACACCGAGCGTGGAGATGTCGGCTGAACTTCGATCTGGCCAGTTACGAAGCGTGTTTGCCTCAATACGCATCGATGTCGCCATCAATGTGCGGTTTCCGTCCGCGCTCGACATCCGAGTCCGCCGCTTGCACCGCGGGAAACCGGTCGTTGCAGTCCACAAGGATCATCTGATCTTGCGCGATCCTTGGACTCTCGACGCCTATCTCACTTGCGGCCACGCTTCCGCCAGTTCGCGCCGCGCGGCGGTAAGCTACGTAGATCACATCGTGCAGGAAACTGGCCGGCAGCGCTGCATCAGCATGCACTGCCGGAATCAGTGGACCGGTTGCCGCCTCGCCGCCGCCTCCGACCTGATCTTCACCGTGCCTGAGCGCTTCGTCAAATCCTCCAACGCACCAGTCGGTAGCGTTATCATGCCGTTTCCGCTGCCGAACCTCTACCTGTATCTCCACTGGCACACTCGCACCGAAGCCGATCCCGCAACTCGATGGCTGCGCGACAAGATCGTCGTCCTTTTAAGGAAGAAGCCTAGGCGTCGCGAGATCCGGATTCGGCAGGCCCAAGGCCGCTGGCCGCTGCGCCATGGGCATCCGCATAGCTGCGCCGTCCTGGCGTCGATGCGGCCGCCGGCATGACGCCTTGGCGCGCTGCTGCTTGATGTCGATGAGAGAGATTTGCGGTCTGGATTATGGGAAGCTAAGTGGACTTCGCTGCCCTTTAACGCACTCTATCTTACACCTCACGCATCCTGCGATACGCTGCGTGATCACGTGTGATTCATACATGTGACGCCCTTCGACCGCCCGCCCCCCGTTACTTCCCCCCTTTTGTAACGGGAAATTTGAAATTGGAACTTTCGGTCGCTGCCAGGCCCTCTGCCGACAATCGCAGACTCTCGGCGCCGTCGATGTCGGTAAATTTTTCGAGCCACGGCTCGATGAGATCCATCGTCGCCTGCGGAAGCGGATCTCTCAGAGAGTGGCAATATGATTTCATCAGGCTGTGGAACGTGGCCGCACGCATCATCTGACCGTCGCGGATCCGGCCGTCGAAATCGCGCAACGTGCGCACGACTTTCTGAGCGATCCGCTTGTGTTCCGCCGCCTCCCTCTGCTCCGGCGTCAACACGCGCTTCGGCGGCCGCACAACGATCTCGTTGATCGTCATCTCCGGCAGCGCAGCGGCGGCTTGGCGGCCGGCGTCAGTCAGACTGTAATAGTGACGGCTACGTTTTCGGGGGCCGTCGGTATGCGGCCCTTTAGCGATGAGTCCGGAATCCAGCGCGGCGGCGATTGAGCGTCGACTCAGATAGGTACCGACGGCGCCCTGTGGCGCATCGATGTGATAGAACCAGGTGCCATGACCCCAATACATGTCAAGCTCGGAGTAGACCACACGGCCTGCGCGCAGGCCGGCCAGGATCCGGATGTCGTCATTAACCTTTTTGCTGACATGGTCGGTCACTACATAGACAGACCCCGCCCGAAAACTTTGACATCGGTTGAAGAGGCTGTTGCCACCGCACGAAAGACCTTGCCAGCGATGCAGCCGTTATTTGTTGCTTATCCGCGCTCTATGCTGTCGAGCAAAAGTCATTACGCAGTCTTTATGAAGGGCGATACCCCGCTGACCGCCCGACTACTCAGGCCTGTGCTCATAGATGCGGCGGATGGGTCGTTCGCGGACTCTCGCACCTTGCCGTGGTATGTATCGACGCTCCTCTTGTCGCAGCCCCTTCACTTTGGCGACTACGGCGGCCTACCACTAAAGATTGTTTGGGCATTGCTCGATCTTGCGACCATCGTGATCCTCATTACCGGACTTTACCTTTGGCTTGCAAGACGCCGGCGAAAGGTCTCGGAGCAAGCCCTCATTGAAAGTTCTATTGTTACGGTGGCTCCGAGTGAGCGGTGAAGAACTTTGGCGAATTTACAGAGCCCCATTGTTGTTCGCTGGCCTGTCGTCGGTCGGATTGGTGACCGCGCTCATGGCTGATGGAGTGTGGGATTGGCTATCGTGCGCGATGCTAGGCACGCCGATTTCCGCGATCATTTATTACGCGTTGGGACGTACGCTGCAAATCTAGATGGGGTAACGGGCCGCCCCACCAGCCGCTCACTTGGCTGCGGCGTTTTTGAGTGCTGCTGCGCTTGCGGCTTGCTTGGTAAGACGGCGGTCGTCCCTCACACTGATGGTGTGAACGGAGTCGGGACTCGGCCCGCTCCAAGCATCCGGGAGAGACGACCATGGACTATTATGCAGGGATCGACGTGTCATTGGAATATTCGAGCGTGTGCGTTGTGGATGCAAGCGGCGAGATCGTTCGCGAGACCAAGGTGGCGAGCGAGCCGGAGGCGTTGATTGCCTGGTTTGGAGCTGTCGGCTTTGGCTTGGCGCGGATCGGGCTTGAAGCCGGCCCCCTGTCGCAGTGGCTCCTTGCAGCGATGCGGCATGAAGGACTGGCAGTGGAGCTTCTGGAGACGCGGCATGTGCGAGACGCCTTCAAGGCGATGCCGGTGAAGTCGGACCGCAACGACGCGCGCGGGATCGCGCAACTGATGCGGCTTGGTTGGTTCCGGCCGGTGCATTGCAAGTCGCTTGTCGCGCAGGAGGTGCGGGCGATGCTGACGGCGCGCAAGCTTATCCAGTCGAAGCTGCGGGATGTCGAGAACAGTCTGCGCGGCATTTTGCGCGGCTTCGGGCTCAAGGTCGGCCTGACGACGCGGAGTGGCTTTGCCGAACGCATCCGTGAACTGGTGGCCGGACATGAGAACCTGAAGTTGGTAACAGGGGGACTGCTTTCGGTGCACGCCGTGCTCCTGCGTGAGTTCCAGGCTTTCGAGAAGGCGGTTCGCGCGCTGGTGCGTCGAGACGCCAAGGCCAGGCTGTTGATGTCGACGCCAGGCGTCGGTCCGATCGTGGCGCTCACCTATGCCTCTGCGATCGACGAACCGGGGCGGTTTTCGTCGTCGAAGCAGGTGGGCGCGCATTTCGGCCTGACGCCGAAGAAGTATCAATCCGGCGAGACCGACTATAGCGGCCGCATCAGCAAGATCGGCGATGCAGCAGTGCGCACGGCGCTCTATGAGGCCGCCCACATCATGCTGGTGAAGCCGCTCAAGGGCTGCACACAGCTCAAAAGCTGGGCGATGCGGATCGCCCGGCGGGCCGGGATGAAGAAGGCTAAAGTGGCGCTCGCGCGCAAGCTTGCAGTGATCCTGCACCGCATGCTCGCCGATGGAACCAGGTTCAATGCCGCGGATAAGACGATGGCGGCAGCTGCCTAACAAAGGGGAGAATAGCGGTATTCGGGTGGGTCACGACACCAGGCCTTCCCGAAGCGAAGTCCCGTTGCCGGGACGATGGATCAGGTCAGACCGCAACAGCCTGCGTGGCATCTGATCACGCGTCCCTAGATTGGTCGACCTTATCCTCTTCAGACTCCATCAGGTGGCGGCCATCGCGCCGACCCCGTACAGAAGCAAGACCCCGGCAACTGGATGACGCAAAAAAGGGATTGACCTATCGAGGCCCGTTACAGAAGGCTGTTAGGCTCCTGTGGCGAGTTTAGCCGGATCGCCAAAGACATTCAGAGCGCGACGGGAAAGAGCCTTGAGGTCGCTTTCGTTCACCAGGGCCACATGCAACTCCCTTTCTTGCATTCGGCGCCGTCATAGGCGCCTCGGGCACCGCTCTCTAGCGTCGAGCGGAGTGTTCGGCTGTCGATGACGCACGCGGTTTGCCGTGCGGTCCGTCCGCACGCATGGCGCAGAATGACACGCAGATCCTCGGCCAAGGGCTCAAAGCAACGGGCCCGCAGCCACCGTTGGGCCTGTTGATAGACAATCTCCTACGGCGGGAGATCATTCGGCACCCAGCGCCAGGGCGCACCGGTGTTGACGATGTTGAACACTTCGCGAAGCGCGCGGGTTCGCTGGGATGCGGTCTCAGCCGATCATGCATTAAGACTGGGACTGGACCACCTCATCGAGGCGTGCCAGCCTAGGCAAACGACGCCGAAACACTCCCCAGACCAGCAATGGTGGCTTCGAATGTATCACCCGGATTTACGGGCACCATCGGACCGAGCGCACCGGATAGAACGACGTCGCCGGCGCGTAGCGGCCGCTGGCGGCGGGCCAACTCGCCGGCGAGCCAGGCCAGCGCGTTGAGCGGATTGCCGAGACAGGCGGCGCCGGTACCCGTGGAGACGACGCCGTCCTTTCGCGTCATCTGCATCTGGAAGGCGCGCAGATCCAAGCCATCCAACCTCCGAACCGGACCACCCAGAACGAAGAGGCCCGATGATGCGTTGTCGGCAACGGTATCCACGATACCGATGTCCCAATTGGCGATGCGGCTGCCTACGATTTCAAGTGCGGGCATCGCATAGGCGATGGCGCGCACGACGTCGGCTACGGTCGGCGTTTCGACCTCGATGTCGCGATCGAGCAGAAAGGCCACCTCCGCCTCGATCTTCGGCTGAAGCACGCGTCCAGCGGCGACAGGCTCGCCTTCGCCCACGATCATGTCGGCGAAGAGAACACCGAAATCGGGGCGATCGACGCCAAGCTGCTTCTGTACGGCGCGTGAGGTCAACCCGATCTTGCTTCCGATGACACGCCGGCCTTCCTTCTCCCAATAAACGGTGTTTTCCTGCTGGATAGTGTAGGCTGCATCGACGTCGAGTTCGGCCAGCCGCGGTCGAATGGGGGCGATTGGAGTTCCAGCATAAGCACCGCGTATCTCTGCAGCGAGCTCGCTGTACTTGGTTTGTTGGCTCATCTGAATGATCCTTATTAGCCGGTCTGCAGGAATTCGATGTGGAGCCGGTTGAACTGCTCCGCGTCTTCGAACTGGGGCCAGTGGCCGCAGCGGTTCATCACGACGAATTTCGAGCCCGGAATCATATCCGCGATCTGCTTGCCTTCCTCGGGTGTCGCAGTCGGATCATGCGACGTCCACACAACCATGGTTGGCGCCTTGATTGAACGGTACTGATCGGCAGTGATCATGTTTGGCCTGCGGATTTTCATCTCCTGCAGACACATGATCCGCTGCATGGTATCGACGAATCCGGGCTGGGCGTAGATCGCGCGGCGGGTCTCGATCAGATCGTCCGAGACCATGCTCTTATCGCACATCAGGAATTCGAGGCGCGCCTTGATGCGCGCCCAGGACGGATCGGACGCCGCCTCGTTGGATAGCCTTTTCAACCGTTCCATTACCTGCGGATGGGCCGTCCAGCCGCCGGCGGTGTTGAGGACGAGCTTCTCAACCGCGGCGGGACGATGCACGGCGAGATAGGTAGCAATCCATCCGCCCAGCGATTCACCGCTGATCATCGCCTTGTCCCTGCCGAGCGTCTTGAGAACCGCGAGGACGTGGTCGGCGTAGTCCTTGACCTGATAGTCGATGGCTGGCTTATCGGTCCAACCGTGTCCCAACATATCGATGGCAACAAACCAGAAGTGATCGGCATGCGGGCCGAAGTTTCTGGAGTACGCTTCGGCATGCCCACCGACGCCGTGCAGCGCCAGAACGAGCGGCTTAGACGGATCTCCCGATTCGATGCAGCGGGTCCGGACACCACCGGCGTCGATGTAGTGCTGCTTGAAGGAGACACCTCTAAGGTCCGCCCACACGCTGGGAAAATTTTCTGACCTTGTATCACTCATGACTAAATCTCTCTAACTTGGGGTCAGGCGAACAGCGGCGTCCCGTTCGGCTCTGATGTGACCAGTGGCCTCTCGCGCGGGATGGCAGTGAAATCGGAGAGATCGAGAACCATCCGGATCGCCGCGCTCAACCTGTTGAGAGCCTCGCTCTCTTCGGATGTCCCTTCCATGTCACGCCAAGCGACCACACCATCCGGGCGGACAAGAAGAGCTCCGGCTTCTTCGATCTCGCGAATGCGCTGCCACTCGCAATAGAGATCCTGCGCTTGTGGCGAGCCGGTCACCACGACCCGAAGGAATGGTAGATCGAGGCGCTGCGCCGCTTCCTTCCATGCCGCGCCGGCGAGGCCTGTCACGACGGTAAAGAGACCCTTCCCTGTCATATCGAGTGTCGACACGCGCAAGCCGTCATGATCAACCAGCCACGCATGCGGGATTTTCGCACCCGGGCGTGACGTCGGCTGGCTGTAAAGGCTGCGGTCTCGCCGCCACTCCTCAGGTTCGGCGCCGACGTCAGAAATCACGGCCAAGGATTCATACCGCTGGTTCATCTCGGTACCCTGGGCATTGAATTCCGTTTGCTTGAGATCGAGCGCGGCCTGCGCTGCCTTCCGGGCGGCGACGCCCTCGGGACCCGGATCTCGGAAACGCGCGATTCCGGCAGCAACCGGGTTCCCTGCCCCCGGCACTCGGAAGCAGGCATTCAGCGGCGCGTAGTC
>JAFKKL010000253.1 GCA_017305595.1 Hyphomicrobiales bacterium
ATTGCAGATGCCGATGCCGATGCCGAACGGATCGAGCGCGTGCGTGGTGAGATCGTGCAGGCTCGCGCCGGGCTTGCCTTTGGCGGGGCGCCAGTCGGGCCGCGCGGAGATCGGCGAGTTCGGCGGATAGGATTGCGACTCGAGATCGGTCATGCCGCGCGTCGTCACCTGATCGCGCCAGTAGTCGTTGAGATACGGCAGTAGGCTGGTGAGATGAGGCAGCGCGGGATGCAGATCGCAATCCACACCGCCTGCGATCGGTGACGTCATGATGTTCGGTTTCCTCTCATCTCAGCCCGGCATTCGCCGATGATTGATGGTATTGCCGCATCGGATCGTGCCATATCATACTGCTCCATCACCAGCCTGCAATGCGACGAGGCTGACGGAAACGATCAAGGCGTTCGTGGTTCTGGAGGCCGGGACTCCGCAAACCGAACCCTCGTGGATGATATCCGTGATTTCGTCCGGGGCCATTTGGCGAGGTACGAAGTCCCGCACGCCATCGTGTTCGTTCCGGAACTCCCGATGACCACAACCGGGAAAATTCTCTGGCGACAGCTACGCGATGCGGAGCGAACGAAGAAGACATCCACGTGAGACGTTTGAAACGCGGCACTGAATGATTGTGTGTCTTCGCTGGAAAGCGCTTTCGCGTTTTTCGTCGGCAGCAGCCTCCGGCAAGGCTGCCGACGAGGGAGCTCGGGATAAGGTCCGCCCACCATTAGAGAAGAGCCGCAAAGTTTCGGCGGTAGCCTTGTCGGAGCTCCGATTTTGCCCGGTCACCAATCGGCTATCGGCGAAGATATGCGAGATCAACGGCAAGAAAGTCTTTCGATAGATCGCGCTCCGTCACTTCATCTCGCATCGGCATTGCAAGGCATGCATGGTGCGACTCCCGGCCAGCACTTCTTCGCGTCATGAAAAGCCGGTGAGTGGCTTCCCGCCACGGGCAGTCTGCCGTATGCCGACCTCAAAATATCCCTACGCTTTCATCTAACTGTAATGTAGAAATTATGTTGCAATTTCAATGATGTATGAGTTCGCGGTTTTGTGTCGAATGGCGCGCCAAAACATCCACCATTCAGAATAAAGCTGCGAACCTTGATCGTCCTGTTTTCCGTAAGCAGGCATGGCTCAGAAGCTGAAAAGCGAGCGCAAATTGATCAGATGCAGGCCATGGTTCCAACTAAGCCATGGCTTGCATCTGGCTACGACCAAAGTGAGTGACGCAGCTTGCTTGACACGCCCATCAACCCCGAGGCGCCAGGATGTGCACGCAACAGACCGCGCCGCCTCCGACCATGTGACCGGTCCGAATTGTGCGTCGCAGTGTTAGCCGTCATCCCGTGGCGACGGAGAGACCGCAGGGTCGGTGATCACGGATGTCGCTGCGCTTCGCAGAGTCCCCTTTAAAAACGCCAGAGCTCGAATGGCTTGGTTTTGCTCCGGCGCTGACGTGGACCGGCATGAATGCCGGTCTGCAGGAGAGCCACGGCATTGACACAATATCATATATAATATCACATATAGGATAATCTGGAATTGGAGCTCTCACGGAGGAAGGGTTGGCGATGAAGAGTGGGTATTTGGCGCGCGGGTCGGAGAACTGGCTTTTGCGTGCGGCGACGGTTGCGCTCATGGCGACCGGTCTGACGATGGCAAGCGCGTCGGCGCAGGACGGACTGGGCACAGCCGAGAAACCGATCCAGCTTCGCGTCATCGCCAACAGCGCATTCTCGCACACCTGGCAATCCGTGCTCGTGCCCGAGTTCAACAAAGTCTATCCGAACATCAAGGTCACCATCGATGGCGTGCCTTACAACGAGCATCTGGCCAAACTGATGCTCGAGGCGACCAGCGCCGATCCGGAATATGACGTCCTGGTCATCGATGACCCCTGGACGCCGCAACTGGCGCAATTGGGCGCGCTGGTCGATCTGAAGGGCCCGAAGGTCGCCCCCATTACATCGGCTGAATATGACTGGGCCGATTTCAATTCGGCGCCGTTGGCGTCCGGCGAATGGAAGGGTGTGCAATACAGCATCCCGGTTCGCTCCAACATGCTCCTGATGTTCTACAACCGCGCCCACTATAAGAAGGCCGGCCTGCCCGAGCCGACGCCGGCGCTGACTTGGGAGCAGTATTTCGAGCAGGCTCCCAAGCTGGTTCAGGACATGAATGGCGACGGGACCGTTGACGCGTGGGCGGTCGATACCTTTTTCGTCCGCGACCAACTCACTCCGCCGATCTGGCAGGCTATTCTGAATGCCAACGGCGGCTCGTTGCTGGATGGCAAGGGAGTTCCCGCCTTCAACAACGAGATCGGCGTTGCTGCGCTCGAAAAACATAAGAAGCTGCTGGAGTACGCCCCTCCGGGCGCTCTCGGGCACGGCTTGCAGGAATCGCTTCAGACATTCCGTCAGGGGGCGGTTGCAACGATGTTCATGTGGGGTAGCGTCTACAAGGCGACAGGTGTCGATCCCAAGGCGTCAACGCTAACGTTGAAGGAACTCGGCATGCAGGTAATG
Organism: Hyphomicrobiales bacterium; assembly: GCA_017305595.1. Taxonomy (GTDB): domain Bacteria; phylum Pseudomonadota; class Alphaproteobacteria; order Rhizobiales; family Xanthobacteraceae; genus 62-47. The sequence goes on from JAFKKL010000253.1 coordinate 2,532, forward strand.
CCGGTGGGCAGCGCAAGCGCCGGCACGCATCGCGGCATCTGGACGGCCGGGATCAGCGCTAAGACCAAGCAGTTGAACGCGTCCTGGGCTTTCGTGGAATGGCTGACGTCGAAGCGGGGTGAAAAGATCAACGTCTCGCTGGCGGGTTCTTTCCCGGCTCGCAAATCGACTCTGAACGCGCCTAGCGAGGACTGGATGAAGCCGGTCTTCAGTACGCTCCAAGAATCGTATGACGTTGCCGCGAAAGGCAGGATGTGGCGAATTCGAAGCCCTCGTTCCGATGCCACACAACAGATCCTTGCTGATGAGGTTGCGCGCGCTCTCGCCGGACAAGTCAGTCCCAAAGAGGCTTTGGACGTAGCTGCGAAGCGTATCGCCAAGGTTCTCAAATGACTTAAGAGGACTCGCCCGTGGATGCTGCGTAACGGGCGAGTCCTCAACTCCAGCCGCCATCCCACCGGGGCGGCCGAGGGATTTCGGCGCAAGGCAGCGCAGTCCCGCCACTAGTCCATCAGCTCCCAATAAAGATCGAGAATATCATGTCGAAGAATGCCATCATCCGTGAGGTCAAGACTTTTTCTTGCAGTAACTCGTGGCGAAACTACTACTTCCTGAAGATCACCACGGAAGATGGAATCTCCGGCTGGAGCGAGTTCGACCAGAACTTCGGCTCGCCGGGCGTGGAAGCGGCGATTCACCAAATTCAACACCGCCTCATTGGCCAAAGCGTCATGAACCATGAGCATATCCGCGAGGATCTTCGCAACGTCACCCGGCCTGGCTCCGGTGGTGTGGTGGGGCAGGCGCTCGGCGCGATCGAGAATGCGCTCCTCGACGCTAAGGCGAAGACGATGGGCGTGCCCTGTTATACGCTGCTCGGCGGCAAGGTTCGCGACAGGATCCGGGTCTACTGGTCGCATTGCGTGTCGTATCGTGCACGCACCGAGCACTTCTCGCCGCCGATCTTCGATCTCGACGGCGTTCGCCAGATCGCGCGCGATGTCGGCGCGCAGGGTTTCACGGGCCTCAAGACCAACATCTTCAACTACGACGAAAACGACCGCATCTCCGCTTGGGCTCCGGGCTTCGGAAGACCCTTCGAAGCTGGCCGCAATGTCGAGCGGCGGACCCGGCAGAATTTGCGCCGTCATCTCGAAGTCATTCGCGAGGAGGCCGGACCAGATATGGATATCCTGGTCGACCTCAACTTCAACGCCCGAACGGAGGGCTACCTCGAGATCGTGCGCGAGATTAATGACCTGGATATCTTCTGGGTCGAACTCGACACCCTCGATCCCGAAGCACTCGCGTTGATCCGCTCCAAGAGCAACCATCCGATCGCATCTTGCGAAACCCTGATCGGTCTGCAGCAGTTCTTGCCGTTCTTCCGCGCCCAGTCCATCGATGTCGCCATTGTCGACACACCCTGGAATGGCGTCTGGCAGTCAATGAAGATCGCCGCAGCAGCGGAAGCGTACGAGACCAACGTCGCGTGCCACAACTTCTATGGCCATCTCTGCACGATGATGAACGCTCACTTCTGCGCGGCTGTGCCCAACTTGCGAATCATGGAAACCGATATCGATCGGGTCTCATGGGATCATGAACTCTTCACGCATGTTCCGGAGTTCGTCGACGGCCATCTCGTCATTCCCGATCGTCCGGGTTGGGGTACAGATCCGATCGAAGAAGCTCTGGTCAAGCATCCGCCGGTTCAGGCTGGCTTTATCAATAACGCCGTCGCGCGACTGGGCGTTTGAGTTAGAGCGAGAACGGCCGGAGGGAGTTTCGGAACAGTGACGGCTGCAACGAACGATCCTGTAGATGTTTTGATCATCGGCGGCGGTGCCTCTGGCGCTGCCGTTGCCTGGAGTCTTGCCGACACCAGGATGAGAATCCTGTGTCTTGAACAGGGGGACTGGGTCAAAACAACGGATTTTCCGAGCACAGGCCGAGACTGGGAAGCCCGGCAGTTTGGCGATTTTTCCGTGAGCCCGAACCGCCGCGGTCTTCCTGAAGACTATCCGATCAACGAGGACGACTCGCCGATCAAGGTTGCGAACTTCAACGGAGTGGGTGGAGGCACAATCCTCTACGCCGGGCATTTCCCTCGGCTCCACCCCTCCGACTTCCGGGTGCGCTCGCTTGACGGCGTCGCGGAAGATTGGCCGATCAACTACGAGACCTTGGAACCTTATTATGCTGTGAATGACCAGATAACTGGCGTTGCGGCTCTCGAGGGTGATCCATCCTATCCGCCTAAGCCGGCGGTGATGCCGCCCTTGCCGCTCGGTGAGACAGGTGCCCTTCTGGGCGGTGCGATGAACAAGCTGGGTTGGCACTGGTGGCCATCCGATGCGGCAATCAACACGCAGATCTATGAAGATCGCGCGGCCTGCATCAATCTGGGCCATTGCCTCTCCGGCTGTGCGCAGGGTGCGAAAGCAACCACCGACGGCACCTACTGGCCGAAGGCGATCCGTGCGCGGGTTGAGCTGCGGACCCGATGCCGCGTGCGCAGGATAGAGACCGACGACGATCGAATGGCGACCGGCGCTTACTATGTCGATGCGGACGGTGTCGAACGTTTCCAGCCCGCAGCCATCGTGATCCTCGCGTGCAACGGGATCGGCACGCCAAGACTTCTGCTCAATTCGGCCTCGGAGCAGTTTCCCGATGGCTTGGCGAACACCAGTGGCATCGTCGGCAAGAACCTGATGTTCCACCCCTATGGGCAGGTGCGCGGCTACTTCGACCAGCAGCTTGACGGCTATCGTGGTCCAAGGATCGGCGCCTGGAGCATGGAGTTTTACGAAACCGATGCTTCGCGCGGCTTTGTCCGCGGCTATTGCTATCAGTTCACGCGCGGCCTTGGTCCCGTTGTTAACGCGGTGAGCGGCATGGCGGACGGGTTGATTCCATGGGGCGAAGGCCATCACGCCGCATTCCGGCGACTCTTTAAAGGCAGCGCCGGTATGGTTTCGATCTGCGAGGACCTTCCCGAGGAAATCAACCGGGTGACGCTCGACCCGACTCTCAAGGATTCAGACGGCATTCCGGCGCCGAAAATTACCTACCGGCTGGGCGAAAATTCGCAGAAGATGCTGGATCATTCGCTCGCGCGCGGCATCGAAATTCTCAAGACCGCCGGCGCCCACGACATCACCGTGAAAGCGCCGATGCCTTCCGCAGGCTGGCATCTGCTTGGCACGGCAAGGATGGGGCACGATCCGAAGCGTTCCGTGGTCAATGACTGGGGGCGCAGCCACGACGTTCGCAACCTGTTTGTCGTGGATGGTAGCGTGTTCGTCACCGCGGGAGGCGTCAATCCGACCTCGACCATTCAGGCGATTGCACTCTATGTGGCCGACCAGATCAAAAGTCGCATTCACAACCTGTTCGATTGAGTGGCTATGACCAAATCCAACACCGCGCCTTTCGACGACTCCCAGCGGGAGACGTTGCGCGCCATCGCTGCAGCAATGATCCCGGCTTCCGAGGAATCGCAGTTGCCTGGTGCCGATGATCCAACGATTTTTGACGATATTCTCGCCTCCACAGGACGCGACACGAAAGCCCTGGCCGACGCTCTGACGATGCTACATTCAACGGTGTCAGGCGATCTCTCCGCGCTCCGCAGCGCAGGACCCGGCACGGTGTTGGAGCGGTTTCGAAGCGAGAACGGCGCCACGGCAGCCATTTTCGAGTTGGCGATTTCACAATGTTACTATCGAGACGATCGGGTGATGCGGGCGATCGGGATGGAGCCACGCGCGCCGTATCCGAAAGGCTATGCCATCGAGCGGGGCGATTGGTCGCTTCTCGATCCGGTCCGCGCGCGTGGTAAAATCTATCGCGACGCCGGCGAGGGGAAAACCGCATGACGCAGGTTATTGCAGGACAACGCCGCCGTTACGGAAGGTTAGGGGATCTTCTCGTCCGCTGGTCCTTCATGCTGCCGACCATCGTGTTGCTGATGGCGGTGCTCGCCTATCCGATATTCTACACGCTTGAGATCAGCTTCTCGAGCTTCGATATGTCGATATTCGGCGCCGGAGAGTGGGTAGGATGGGATAACTACGAAACCGTTCTTCAGGACTACAGGTTCTGGGATTCATTGCGCGTCACGCTTATCTATCTCGTTATCGCGCTGCCTCTACAGGTGGCGCTGGGCTTCGGCATCGCCTTTCTGATCAACGCGGAGTGGGGCGGGCGCGGGTTGATACGCGCACTCTTCATTATCCCCATGGTCGTGGCCCCGGTGGTGGCGGGCGGAATCTGGCGCATGATCCTCGATCCGCTCTGGGGGATCATGAACTACTTTCTTGGACTTGTCGGCCTAGGTCCTTTCGACTGGTTCGGTGACCCGAATCTGGCGATGGCCACGATCATCATCATCGACACATGGCGTTGGACTCCCTTCATCGTGCTGATCGCCACGGCGGCCTTGCTTGCCCTGCCCAAGGACGTCTTTGAGGCAGCCAAGATCGACGGAGCGAATTGGTGGGCGATGCTGTGGTCCGTGGCCCTGCCGCTGTTGGTGCCGATCATCGCGGCAACCTTCGTGATCCGTTGGCTCGGTGCGGTGAAGCTGTTCGATATCGTTTTGGCATCGACCTACGGCGGTCCGGGGAAGGCAACCAGCGTCATCAACCTCTTCATCTACGAAGAAGCCTTTCGCTCGTTCCATTTCGCCGAATCCGCCGCGATGGTCATGATCGTCCTTGTACTGACGATGGTTTTGACGGGGCTTTTCCTGCGCGGTAGCCGCAAGCTGGAGGAATCGTTTTGACCGCCGCTCGAACTGCCGCCCAGCGGCGCCCTGTAGCGCTTCGCAAGATCAGGGGCAACCACGTTCGTATCGTCGCTGGCGTGTCTATCAGCCTACTTTTTCTGTTTCCCATTTTTTGGATGGTGCTGACTTCGTTCAAGCAACAGGTCGATATTTTTACCACGCCGCCGACGTTGTTCTTTACTCCGACGCTGGCTACCTACGTCGAATATCTGCAGCGAGCTGACATCGTCCGGCGGCTTCTCAACACGGTTATCGTTGCCGTTGGTGCTGGGGTTCTCTCGATTATAGTCGGTGCGATGTCGGGCTACGCGCTCGCTCGGGTCAAGCTGCGGGGTGCGCACACGTTTGGTGTACTGATCCT
>JAFKKL010000254.1 GCA_017305595.1 Hyphomicrobiales bacterium
TTCGGCCTGCCGCTTGAGCGGGTGCATGTGCTTCAGGGCGATACCGATCAGGTGGCGACCGGGCTCGGCACCGGCGGCTCGAGCGCGATTCCGTCGGGCGGCGTCAGTGTCGAGCGCGCAACGCGCAGCCTCGGCGCCAAGCTGAAGGAGGTCGCCGCCGAAGCGCTGGAAGCCGGCGCGACCGACCTTGAGATCGACGCCGGCATCATCCGCGTCGCCGGCACCGACCGCGCCATCTCCTTCGCCGATCTGGCCAAGCGTCCCGGCGCCGAGCCGGCGAAAATGAATGCCAGCGAGAAGTTCAGCAGCGCCGACGGCACGTTCCCCAACGGCACGCATTCGGTGGAGGTCGAGATCGACCCGTCCACCGGCGTCACGCGGCTGGTCAATTACGTCGTGGTCGACGATTTCGGCGCGACGCTCAATCCGCTGATGCTGGCGGGCCAGGTCCATGGCGGCACCATGCAGGGTATCGGTCAGGCGCTGATGGAGCGCGCGGTCTATGACGCCGATGACGGGCAACTCGTCACCGGCACCTTCATGGACTACGCGATGCCGCGCGCCAGCGACGGCACGCCGATCACCTTCGAGACCCACAACGTGCCGTGCGTCACCAATCCGCTCGGCGTCAAGGGCGCGGGCGAGGCGGGGGCCATCGGCTCGTGCCCGGCGGTGGTCAACGCCATCGTCGATGCGCTGTGGCGCGAATACGCCGTCGATCACATCGACATGCCGGCGACGCCGGAGCGCGTCTGGGTCGCCATCCGCGAGGGGCAGCGCAGCGAGGCCGCGGAATAGATCGGCTCTCGCGGGGTTGTTCATCACGTCCGGTCGCCGGTCGGCGCATCTTTCGGATCACATCACATTGTCGTCGGAAACAGGCCGCCGCTGTCACGGCGGTTCAGCCAGGGAAAGAGTGAGCCAATGAAGCGTATGTTCGTGACGGTCGCGGCAGTGCTGCTCGGTATAGGCGCGGTCTACGCGCAGCAGGACGTTGTCAATCAGCGCCAGACCTCGATGAAGGAAAACGGCAAGAACATCGGCGGCGTGCTCGGCGCCATGGCGAAGGGCGAAAAGCCTTACGATCAGGCGGCTGTGGATGCGGCGATCGCCAAGCTCGCCGAAAACGCCAAGACGATGGGCACGCTGTTCCCGGAGAACACCAAGGGACTGAAGGCGGACGGCAAATACAGCGCGTCGCCGAAAATCTGGGAGAACCGTGCCGATTTCGACTCCCACGTCGCGAGTTATACCAAGGCCGTCAATGAAGTCTCGGCCGCCGGCATCAAGAACCTCGATGCGCTGAAGGCGGCGGTGCCGACGCTCGGCAAGCAGTGCTCGGGTTGCCATGAAACCTATCGGCTGAAGGAAGGTTAAGGTCAGGCGGATTGAATCGCTCGCATCGCTGCGGGCGCATCATCGCGAAAAACTTCGAGAGCTTCGCTTCCGATATTTCGGGGCGAAGCTCTCATCATGAAGCGGGATGACAGAACGCATGATGCGACGACTTTCGATTCTGGCCGCCATCATTATCGTCGCAGGCTTTGCCGTTTATTGGTGGCTGACGATGCCGGTCGTCGTTGCCGCGAGCGCGTTGCCGGCGCATACGCCGGACCTCAGCAACGGCAAGACGGCTTTCAACATCGGCGGTTGCTCCTCCTGTCACGCGGTGCCGAACCAGCCGGATCGCACGCGACTCGGCGGTGGCTTGCCGCTGACGACGCCGTTCGGCATCTTCCACGTGCCGAACATCTCGCCCGATGTGAAAGATGGCATTGGCGGCTGGAGCGAAGCGCAGTTCGTCACCGCCGTTCTGGAAGGCGTCTCGCCGCAAGGCGCGCACTATTTTCCGGCGTTTCCCTACGCTTCGTATCACCGCGCGAAGCTGACCGACATTCGCGACATGTTCGCGTATATCAAAACATTGCCGCCGGTGAGCGGAGCCGCGCCTGCGCATGAGATCGCGTTTCCCTTCAACATCCGGCGGAACGTCGGCATCTGGAAACTGCTGTTCATGGAGCGGCAACCGTTCGCGGCGGTCGCCGGGCAATCGCCGCAATGGAATCGCGGCGCTTATCTCGTCAACACGTTGGGCCATTGCGCCGAGTGCCACAGCCCGCGCAATGCGCTAGGCGGTATCGTCGCGGCGCAGCGCTTCGCCGGCGGGCCGAACCCGGAAGGCAAGGGCTGGGTGCCGAACATCACGCAGAAGAATCTCGACGACTGGAGCGAGAAGGATATCGCTTACTTCCTTGAGAGCGGGCTATTGCCGGACGGCGATTCCGCCGGCGGCTCGATGGCGAGCGTGATCAAGAACACCTCGCAGCTCAGCGCCGAGGATCGCACGGCGATGGCGGTCTATCTCAAGTCTCTTGCTCCGGTGGAGGGACCGGCGCGCCCGAAGTCGAACTGACGCGCCGGGCTCGCGGTTACTTCGTCACCTGACCGCGGATTTCGCCGGCCGGGTGCGCCTTGGTATGGATGTTGACGTAGTACTTGCCGGCCAGCAGGTCGGCGGCCTGGGCGTCGGTCAGCGTGGCGCTGCCTTCGATCGGGCTGGTGTCGACTTTGGCGAACGGAACGGCGACGCCCGCATTCTTGCCGGGATCGGCAGGGCCGTGGAAATGGCCGGCGGTGGCGGGGCCGGTGAGGCCGGCATAGGTCACCTTCCAGCTCAACTTCTTGCTGGCGGTATCAAAAGTGACGGCGGCTGCGCCGGTGCCCTTGCTGTCGTTGACGGGGACCTGGGACGCGGCGTTCAAGGTCGCTTTCAGGGCGACGGTTTCGGCCAGCGTTGGGGTGGCGGCCAGACAGGCGCCGAGCGCCAGCGTCGCGAAGGTCAGTTTCAGGATGGTCATGGATCACTCCCTGGGATCGGTGCGGGTTGCACGAAGACGAACAACACGAAGACCGACTTATTCCCGACGCAGGCACGAATTTGCCGCACCACCGCCGGAGCCATGGCAACGCGAAAACCGGGCGTTTGTTTCAACAGGGAGAAAGGGGGCCGCTGGACGGCCGCGTTATTTGGTGCCGAAGGCCTTGAAGGTGATGATGGTCCGGGTGTCCTGAATGCCCGGAATGATCTGGACCTTCTCGTTGACGAAATGGCCGATGTCGGTCTCGTTCTCGACGTAGAATTTCACCAGCAGATCGAAATCGCCCGCCGTCGAATAGATCTCCGAAGCGATCTCGGCTTCCGCCAGCGCATTGGCGACCGTGTAGGACTGGCCGAGCTTGCACTTGATCTGCACGAAGAAGGGAACCATCGCAATTGTCTCCGAACGGCGCGTTATTCCGCTCACTAAAGCCGGAAATACCGTGCCGATGCAAGGCATCATCCTGCTGCGTCATTGCCGGGCTTGACCCGGCGATCCATCTGTCTTCAGAAGATGAAGGCCCCGACCTGGGCCGGGCATGACGTTCATGAGACGAGAGAGATGACCATTCCGATTGCGCTGACCATCGCTGGCTCGGATTCCGGGGGCGGGGCCGGCATTCAGGCCGATCTCAAGACGTTCTCCGCCTGCGGCGTCTATGGCGCGTCGGTGATCACGGCTCTGACCGCCCAGAACACTCGTGGCGTCAGCGGCATCCATGAGGTGCCGGCGGCATTCGTCACCGCGCAGATCGACGCGGTGTTCAGCGATCTCGACGTCAAGGCGGTGAAGATCGGGATGGTGTCGCAGCGCGCGGTGATCGAGGCCATCGTCGCCGGGCTCGCGCGCTGGTCGCCGCGCCATGTGGTGGTCGATCCGGTAATGGTCGCGACCTCGGGCGACCGGCTGCTGGTCCCTGATGCCGTCGATGCCTTGCGCCGGCTGCTGATCCCGCGTGCGTCGATCATCACGCCGAACCTGTTGGAGGCGGCGGCGCTGCTCGACGATACGGTCGCGACCTCCGAAGCCGACATCGCGAAACAGGGCGAGCGCCTGCTTGCGCTCGGCTGCGAGGCGGTGCTGATCAAGGGCGGTCACGGCGATGGCCCGCAAAGCACCGACTATCTGTTTCGCAGCGATGGCGTGGTGCAACTCGCCGCGCCGCGTATCGCGACGCGCAACACCCACGGCACCGGCTGCACATTGTCGTCTGCCATTGCGGCGGGGCTTGCCAAGGGCCTGACGTTGGAAGCCGCCGTGCGCGAGGCCAAGGCGTACATCAGTGCTGCGATCGCCGCCGCGGATCGCTTGCAAGTGGGACACGGCCACGGGCCGGTGCATCACTTCCACGCCTTCGAACGCAAGTAGCTGATAGACCAATCGGACGTCGCTATCGTCGCATCGCTGTCGCACAGCGCTGTTATCCGGAATCCGTGTCGTAACCGCACGATTCGATGGCAGCAGGCGATGACATCCCGCGATCTCGAAACCTCGACCGTTCAATCCGCCTACGCCCGCTGGGCGCCGATCTATGACGCCGTGTGCGGGCCGATCATGGTCAACGGCCGTCGCGCCGCCGCGATGGCAGCGCGCAGGCATGGCGGTCGCATTCTCGAGGTCGGCGTGGGCACAGGTCTCTCGTTTGATGATTACGACGCCTCGACCGAAATCACCGGCATCGATGTCAGCGCGCCGATTCTGGCCAAGGCGCGCGCGAAGATGGCGGGCGGACGCTATCCATATGTAAAAGGCGTGCATCTGATGGATGCGCACGCGATGGATTTCGCCGACGCGACGTTCGATTGTGTGGTGGCGCAGTTCGTTATTACTCTGGTCGAGAATCCCGAACAGGTGCTGTCCGAATGCCATCGCGTCGTAAGGCCGGGCGGCCGCATCATTCTGGTCAATCACCTCTATTCCGAAGTCGGTGTCGCCGCTGCCATTGAGCGCTGGGCCGCGCAGCGCACCCGCGGGTTGGGATTGCGCCCGGAATTTCCCTTCGCGCGCCTGCAGGCGTGGGCACAGGCCAACAGTGACGCCATTCTGGTCGAGCGCCGCAAGGTGGCGCCGTTCGGCATCTATACGTTGGTGAGTTTCGAGCGAAGTCTGTCGCCGGAAGCTGTGCGTCATCCGGCTGTCATGAAAATCGGGTAACGGCTCGCACATGGGACGCGACGCGATGCGTGAAGGACAGGTGGAACGGCACTTTCGCACCTTGTTTATTTCCGACGTGCATCTGGGCGCGCGAGGATCGCAAGCCGATCGGTTGCTCGATTTCCTCCGCGTCCATGATGCCGAAACTATCTATCTCGTCGGCGATATCGTCGATGGCTGGGCGTTGAAATCGCACTGGCACTGGCCACAATCGCACAATGATTTCGTTCAGAAGATGCTGCGCAAGGTGCGCAAGGGCGCGCGCGTCATCTATGTGCCGGGCAATCACGACGAATTCCTGCGCTCCTATTACGGCACGCATTTCGGCGGTGTCGAAGTGGTCGAGACGGCGATCCACGAAGGCGCGGACGGGCGGCGCTATCTGGTGATCCACGGAGATATCTTCGATCTCGTGGTGCAGAACGCGCGCTGGCTCGCGCATCTCGGCGACAAGGCTTACGATTTCGCCATTCAACTGAACCGTCTGGTCAATGCCTGCCGCCGCTGGCTCGGCGTGCCGTATTGGTCGCTGTCGCAATGGGCCAAGCTGAAGGTGAAGAACGCGGTCAATTACATCGGCGCGTTCGAGCAGACGCTCGCGGCCGAAGCGAAGCGATGTGGCACTGACGGCGTAATCTGCGGCCACATTCACTACGCGACGATCCGCGACGAGCACGGCATCCGCTACATGAATTGCGGCGACTGGGTGGAAAGCTGCACGGCGCTGGCCGAGCACGACGACGGCCGCTTTGAGATCATCACATGGACCGAGCCGGTGCGGCGCCCAGTGCCTGCACCGCCGATCGCTGTGCGCGCCGCCTGATGCGTATCCTGATCGCGACCGACGCCTGGCATCCGCAGATCAACGGCGTGGTCCGCACCTTGACCACCATGGCGGCGGCGGCGCGAAAACTCGGCGTCGATATTCAGTTTCTGCCGCCGGAGTCGTTTCGCACCGTGGCCTTGCCGGGTTACGAGGGGCTGCGTGTTGCGTTGCCGTCGCCAGGCAAAGTGGCGCGGCTGATCGAGGACGTGCAGCCGGACAACATTCACATCGCCACCGAAGGGCCACTCGGCATTATGGTGCGGCGCTATTGCCGCAAGCGCGGCCTGTCGTTCACCACCAGTTTCCACACGCGTTTTCCGGATTACATTTCGGCGCGGGCGCCTGTTCCGGAATCATGGGTCTGGGCCGCGTTGCGGCGGTTTCATTGGCCGAGCGGTGCGGTGATGGCGGCGACGCCGGCGCTGGCCGACGAATTGCGCGGGCGCGGATTTCGCAATGTCGTGCTATGGCCGCGCGGTGTCGATACGATGCTGTTTCATCCGCGTGAGGCCGATCTTGGCCTGCCGCGCCCGGTGTTTCTCTCGGTCGGGCGCGTCGCGGTGGAAAAGAATCTCGAAGCGTTCCTGTCGCTCGATCTGCCCGGCAGCAAGGTTGTGGTCGGCGATGGACCCGCGCGCGCGGATTTGCAGCGAAAATTTCCGGATGCGGTTTTTCTCGGCGCGATGACCGGCGAGGTGCTGGCGCGCGCCTATGCCGCCGCCGATGTCTTCGTGTTTCCGAGCCGCACCGATACGTACGGATTGGTACTGCTCGAAGCCCTTGCGAGCGGCGTACCGGTTGCAGCATTTCCCGCGCCGGGCCCGCGCGACGTGATCGGCACCGCGCCAGTCGGCATGCTCGACGACGATTTGCGCCGGGCTTGCCTGGAGGCGCTGAAGATCGCGCGGCAAGATTGTCTTGCTTTCGCGGGCCAACATAGCTGGGCGCATTCGGCGGAATGTTTTCTCGGCAATGTCGCACGCTCCCGCCATGACGATCCGTGGGTCGCCATCCGGTCGGCGCGGGTGGTGCCTGACCCGCGCCGTTAGGCTCTTGCTTGCATGAAGTGAGACGCGTACCACGTCGGCATGGATCTTTCATCGCCGCTTGCCGTCACCCCCGCCGATATCGATGCCGCCGCGCGCGTGCTTGCGCCCTATGCGGTGCGGACGCCGCTGTTGTCGTCGCCGGCACTGGACGCCGCGACCGGCGCGCGGGTGCTGTTCAAGCCGGAAGTCCTGCAGCGCACCGGCTCGTTCAAGTTTCGTGGCGCCTTCAATAAAATGGCAGCGATTCCAAAGGCCGCGCGTGCGGGCGGGGTGGTGGCGTTTTCGTCCGGCAATCACGCGCAGGGCGTCGCCGCCGCCGCGCAACTGCTCGGCATGCGCGCGACCATCGTGATGCCGGCGGATGCGCCGGCTGCCAAGCGCGAACGCACCAAGGCCTATGGCGCGGAAGTGGTGCTGTACGATCGGCTTCGCGAGGATCGCGAAGCCATCGCGCGTAGCTTGGCATCGGAGCGCGGCGCGACGCTGGTGCCGCCTTATGACGATCCGCAGATCATCGCCGGGCAGGGCACCGTCGGACGCGAGATCGCCGAGGATTTGCATGCGCTCGGCATGACCCCTGATATCGTCGTTGCGCCCGCATCCGGCGGCGGGTTGGTGGCCGGCATGGCGGTGGCAGTGAAGGCGCGCTATCCGCAAGCCGCGGTGATGACGGCGGAGCCGGCGGGCTTCGACGATCACGCCAGATCGTTGCGCGCGGGTCAGCGCGAGGCGCATGATGGCAAAAGCCACACCATCTGCGATGCGCTGATG
>JAFKKL010000255.1 GCA_017305595.1 Hyphomicrobiales bacterium
ACGGACGTTCACACGACGGATGCGTCGCTGACGAGCGCGGTGTGGTCTGGTGCCGGCACGATCCCTGCGGTGACGCAGGCGGCGCTTGCGAATGCGCTGACGACCTCGATCACCAACGACGCAACCGGCGACGGCGCGGGCCAGATCGGTTGGACCTTCGGCCTTGCGGATCAGCAGGTGGACTTCCTGGCGAAGGGCGAGACGCTGACGCTGACCTACACGGTCACGCTGCAGGACGACAACGGCACCGGCAACGACGCGGCACTGACCAGAACGGTGACCATCACGGTGACCGGGACCAATGACACGCCGGTGCTGACGTCGGCGGTCGGCACTTGGACGGAATGGACCGACACGACGGATTCGCTCGGGGTTCATTCGGTTTCAGGTACGATCGGCTTCACTGATGCTGACCTGAATGATCTCGGCCATCAGGTTGACGTAACCAACATGAGCGCTAGCGGCGTGACTGACGGTTTGTCATCGGCCGAGCTGTTTGCGCTTCGCTATTTCGCGCTACAGATCGATAGCACCACCAAGGCGGCCGGATCTTCCAGTGGCAGTGCGGCGTGGACCTTCCGGGCGGTTGACGGCTCGTTCGACTATCTGGCGGAGGGGCAGACGGTGACGCTGACCTATACCGTCCGGGTCAGGGACTTTGACGGCGGGCAGGACACCGACACGATCACGATTACCGTGCGCGGGACCAACGACCGGCCGGAGTTCAACATTATCAACCCGGGTGCGCTGGGTTTTGGCGCCGAGTTTGCCGGCCTGACCGACAGCGTTGCCAACCAGGTTGTGACCGGAACCCTGCACTTCCGCGATGTCGATCGCGACGATGTCGGCCATGATGCGAGCGCCGTCTTCAAGGAAGCGCTCGGCGTGACGAGCGGGCTCGATCTGGCCGCTGTCCAGAGTGCGGTCGACATCACCTCGGTGGTGAAGAATGCCGATAGCACCGACGGGACCGTGGCTTGGCGGTTTGTCGCGGTCGACAAGGCGTTCGACTACCTCGCCGCTGGTGAGGCAGTGGTGCTGGCCTACGACGTGACCGTGGACGACAAGGAAGGACAACCGAACTCGACCGACACCATGACGATCTACGTCACGATCGTTGGTACTAACGATGCGCCGGTGTTCGTCAGCGGCCCGATCAACCTGACGGACAGTGAATTCACCGGTGTCCAGGGCTCGACTGCCATGCTGGCACATGGCGGCACACTCGTCTTTGACGATGCCGACCTGAGCGACACCCACACCGCTTCCGCGGCTCTGACCGATGCGAGTTGGACCGGCGGCATGACGATCCCGTCCGATACGCAAGCGGCGATCGAGGCGGCGCTGAACGCTTCGGTAACGACAGCGGCGACCGGCGCGGGGAACGGCGAGATCTCCTGGAGCTTCTCGCTGCAGCACCACTTGCTGGATTTCCTCGCGGAAGGTGAGACGCTGACCCTCACTTATACGGTCACCGTTACTGACGACGCGCTATTCGCCTCTAATGGCAGCGCGAGCCAGGTGGTGACGGTGACGATCCACGGGACCAACGATGCGCCGGTAATCGGGTCCGGGGGTGTATCCGGTGCGCTTGCGGAGGCGGGGGATCTTGGTGGTGTGATCGAGGCCGGGCTTGGCGGTTCGCTGCAGTTGGCGGCGGCTGTTGCGTCGGCGTCGGCCGCGGCGCTGGGGTCGCTGGACGGTCATCTGCCGATGCCGCCGTCGGGCAGCGTCCCGGTTGTTGTGACGCAGGCGGACGTGCAGGCGGCGATCGCCGGAGTGATGGGTGATGCCGGTGTCGGCGAGGGCACGGCAATTGCGATCGTGTGGCAGCACCTTAACGGGCTGTACGGTTCGCATGGCGCGAACGACACCAACCTGAACGCGGCGTTCCTGTATCTCGGGCTTGCGTATGCGTCGTACGTGAAGGACGGCGGCTCGCCACTGGTTGACGTGACGGGGCAGTACAAGGCGGACCTGAACGGCAACGGGACGCCGGACCGGGTGCAGTCGCTGCACGACAATCTGCTGGGCAACCTGACGGACTATGCGCTGCATCAGCGCTATGACGCGACGGCGGGTCTTTACAGCCAGATGCACACGCTGGTGTCGTCGCAGGACGCGAGCCTGCTGACGCGGACGAACCAGGCGGTCGGCGGCTATGAGAGCGATCCGGCGGGCAGCACGGCGGCGGACGGACATGCGTTCGACCTTGCGCACGGCTACGCGGCGCATGTGAGCGGCCAGCTGACGGCGAGCGATGTCGATCACGGCGACGCTGCCGGGTTGACGTGGTCGATCAGCGGGACGGGGAACGGGACGTACGGCACGTTCGCGATCGACCCGGCGACGGGGGTGTGGACGTACACGCTGGACGACAGCCGTGCGGCGACGCAGGCGCTGGGTGAGGGCGATGCGCCGGTCACCGAGACGTTTGTTGCGATGGTGAGCGACGGGCATGGCGGCAGCGATACGGCGACGGTGACGATCACCGTGACCGGGACCAACGATGCGCCGGTTCTGACGACGGCGGCGGGGCAGGCGCAGGCGACGCTGTATGCGGGTGGCGGCCTGGATCAGGTTGTGGCGGCGGATGTTGCGGCGGACCACAAGCTCCACTTCGGGGTGGCTGCGGGTGCGACGGAACGTCTGGACGCGGCGCTGGACGTCCAGATCGGATCGCTGCTGTCGCAGCATCCTGCGGACATGGCGGCGGTGCTGAACGGCGTCGCCGGCGTGCTGGGCCACTCGGCCGGGATGGCGGATGCGATCGCGGCGGTGTGGACCTACATCGACAGTCACTACACCACCTATTACGACAACGCGCTCAACGCGGCCGGAGTCCGTCTTGCGATTGCGTATGCGGAGTACGTGAAGGGCGGCGGCGAACCGCTGACGGGGGTGATCGCGAAGTACGCGCCGGACAATAACGGCAACGGGACGCCGGACCGGATGCAGTCGCTGCACGACAACATCCTGGGCAACCTGGATCAGGCGTCGATGCAGGACCGGTTCCAGTCGGGCGCGAACCCGCATGCGGACCCGGCATTGTATACGCAGCTCGAGGCGGAGATCGCGGCGGCGGGTCTGCCACTTGGCCGTCCGATCTACTCCGGCAACGAGAGCGGCATCCAGTCCGATCCGGAGCCGAGCCTTGCATGGGATCAGGCGAACGGGCTGCTGCCCGGCGGGACGCATCAGGCGGTGAGCGGTCAGCTGACGGCGACGGACGTCGACAGCAACGATGCGGGTCATCTGAGCTGGACGATCGCGATGGCCGGCGGGGCGTCGCCGCTGTACGGCACGATGGCGATTAACGGCACGACGGGCATGTGGACCTACACGCTGGACAACAGCCTGTCAGAGACGCAGGCGCTGGGCGCGGGCGAGGTGGTGAGCGAGAGCTTCGTGGCCACCGTCACCGACGCCCATGGCGGCAGCGCGAGCCAGGTGGTGACGGTGACGATCCACGGGACCAACGATGCGCCGGTGATCGGCGCAGGTACCATGGTGACCAACGGCAACTTCGAGGCGGATAGGTCGTACCAGACTGTCAATGTTCCGGAAGGAAGCTATTCGGACGGCTCGCCTCAGGGGTGGACGGTCTCCGGTCCAACCTATGGCGGCTGGTTCGCGCCGAACAACACGTCGCTTCCCGATGCGCAGGGCGCTCATGGCAACAACGTGTTGTGGCTCAACGACGGCCAGACGGCGACGCAGATTGTCGGAACGGCAGCCGTGGGGCATTACGAATTGAGTGTTGATGTCGGAGATCGCATTGATGCCAGTCTGACCGGCCTGCCGGCTTATTCCATCAGCCTTTATGCTGGCGGGACGCTCGTCGCGACCCATATCACAACCGCGACGACCGCCGATGGTCCCGCATGGACCAAGGTAGCGCTTGGCGGCGACATCGATGCAACGCTGGCGGGACAGCCGCTCAGCATCCGGCTGGAAAATCTAGAAGCGCCCGGCGCGAGCGGTGATTTCTCCCAGCAGGTCCAGGTCAACTTCGACAACGTCAAGCTCGATTTTGTCTCGACCCAGAGTCTGTCGACTATCACCGAGGACGACATCGGCATCAGCAACGGTGGTCAAACCGTCGCGAGTATCCTCGGCAACTCGGTGACGGATGTTGATCACGGTGCGGTGCAGGGGATTGCGATCATCGGCGACAACGCCGGCAACGGCACATGGCAATATCAGGACGCCGGCGGCCACTGGGTCGATTTCGGCACCTACAGCACGACCGCGGCCTTACTGCTGACCGCGAGCGACCTGGTTCGCTTCGTCCCGAATGGCGCACATGGAACGACGGCATCGTTCGATTATGTGGCCTGGGATCAAACGTCCGGCGCGGCCTACGGAAAGGCCGACGTCACAACACGCGGCGGCAGCACCGCGTTCTCCGCCGCGACCGGCCATGCCGTCATCGACGTCACCAGCATCAACGATGCGCCGGAACTACGTCAGGTGACCAACGTGACGGGTACAGAGGACACTCCGGTCTATCTGGCGCAGGCCGAGCACGCCTGGTTTGCCTTCGATCCCGATGCGGCCTTCGCGCGCGAGGTGCAGGTGTCCCTCACATTGAAGGTCGACCCGGCATACGGGACGCTGAGCGCTTCGAACAATGGGCTCAGCGGATCGTTCAGCTTCGTTTCGAATAGCGACGGTTCGCTGACCATCACCACGACGGCTTTGCCGGGCGACTCCCGGGATGCGATCATGCTGCTGAATTCGCTGCTGCGTGGCGACAATTTTGGCCCGAATAACCACAATGGTATTACTTTTACGCCGGCACCGAACTTCAACGGCGACGTGACGATCAGTTATACACTGGACGATCACGGCTACAGCGGTGTACCCGGTGCATCGACGTCGTCCGGGCAGTTCAACATCCATATCGATCCGGTGAACGACGACGCTACGATCACCGGCAATGCTGCCGGCGACGTGTACGAAGACGGCGCTGTCCTGACCGCCGGCGGCACGTTGACGGTTCACGACGTCGATACCGGTGAGAACCATTTCAAGGCACTGGATCCCGCCGCACTCACGGGCGACTACGGAACATTCACGTTTAATCCCAGCACTGGCGAATGGACCTACGCGCTGAATAATGGCGCCAGTGCTGTGCAGCAGTTGAGAGGCGACCAGACGGTTACCGACACGCTGCATGTGGTGTCAGCGGACGGCACGGCCGAACGGGACATCACCGTTACCGTTCATGGTGCCAACGATGTGCCGACGTTGATCGCGAGTGCTCCGTCGAACGATCTGACGGAGGCCGCCTACAACGTTGCCGGTACGGCGATCGCGACCGCACAACTCACCATGGGCGATGTCGACAGCGGTGATCATCCGCACTTCGACCTGACGGGATGGAGCAATGGTGCTATCGGACACGTCACGAAGGATGGCACCTACGGGACGTTCGATCTCGATACGACGACGGGAAAACTGACCTACACGCTCGATAACGCGCGCGCAGTGACCGACGCGCTCCACACCGGCGACACCAAGACGGATAGTGTGAATGTCTCGGTTCTCGATGACGACGGAGCGTCGGCCAGCCAAACCGTGTCATTCATCATTCACGGTTCGGATGATGTGCTGCCGCTGACGGCTGGCGACGACACGATCTATACCAATCGCACCGTCAAGATCACCATTCTCGGGGAATCGTTGCTTTGGAATGATCAGGCCGCAGAGCATGGCGTTCTATCGGTCGAGAACGGACAAGGCGCAGGCGTAGGTTACAATAGCAGCACCGACGCGTTGAGCTTCACCATGCCGAGCAGCGGCCATGATCAGAATTTCGAATACAAAGTAATCGACGGCTCGCAATCTTCGACAGGCGATGTAACGGTCCACCATACGATCTCGTTCAGTCCGACCCCTGGAGATGACTTCTTTATTTCCGGTAGCGGAAACGGAGATGGAACGCAAAGTACGCCGTTTAATCTTGGCGCTGGAAACGACGTCATGTTCGCGAGCGACGCTGGCTCGAGTTTCATCGATGGCGGCGCGGACAATGATTTAATCGTCGGTGGCCTCACAAATATGACTTTGCGTGGTGGAACAGGCGATGACGTCTTGCGCGCCGGCAATGGCGGTACGCAAAACTTGTTCGGCGATGACGGTAACGATGTCTTGTATAGTACAATCAATGGATCGACTTCAGGCGTACTTCACGGTGGCAATGGAGATGATGTGCTCCATGGGCTTGGCGTTTGGAACGCGAAATTCTATGGCGACGCAGGACACGACACTATCTATGGCTCTGGCACTAACCTTCAACTTTGGGGTGGCACTGGTGCGAGCGGAGTTGATACGGAGACCGACACGTTTGTATTCAATGCGTTGCACGCGAACACTGACACAATCATGGATTTTGCCAAGGGCAGCACGTCCGATTTAACGGTTGGCGACAGGATCGATTTGTCGGGTATTCTCGATGGTCCGCTGGCCGCACACGGTGGTGCTGTTGACCTTTCCGGGTTTGTGCATGTGATTGCCAACGGAGCCAACGCGACACTTCAGGTCGATCCGACCGGAAACAGCCACTGGCAGAATGTCGCCGTTCTCAGTGGCGCTCAAACAGGCGACGTCGTCAATCTGGTGTTCGAGCAGGCGCAATTGCATCAAATCACGGTGGCCCACGCTTGACAGCGAACGTAAGGTGGACGGCTGCTTCCGAAGCAGGCTTCCGTCCACCTCAGTTATGAAACCTAGATTCAGATTTTCTGTTCAGCTCCCGCGCCGACTATGACAGTGATACGCTGGATTTCGACGCGACCCTGCGGGTACTTGACCTCGATCGTCGTGACATCAGTGCCGATGAAATCCGCCTTCGACTTGTAAAACGCAATGAAGCCCGGCACTTCCAGCGCCAGACACTGCTTGTAGTTGGTGGCGTTGACCTTGCCGCGCCGGATCGTCAACGTGCCGTTCGCCGGCGGAGTGACGAGGCGGATGGTCGGCAGCGGGCCGGACGAGCAATCCGGCTTGACATTGATGTAGAGGCCGACCTGGATATTCTTCGCGGTTTGTCCCTTGGCATTTCGCTCGACGGTGGTCGGCTGCTGCGCCAGAGCAATGACCGGCGCGGAGCCGATCAGGCAACCGAGGATGGGGATAATCAGCATCCAGCGTCGTCGATAACGATGCACCATGTCGTGCCTTGAAGTTTGAAACCGCGCCACCGCGCCACCCTGATGAATGTTTCGCAGGATGGTGCAGATCGATCATGATTTCAATTCGCGTCGTCAAGCAGTTCGTAGAGATCGAGCGGCTGCAGTGACATCCCCGCTGGGGGGGCGGCTGCGCGATACCGCGGTTTATTTCTACAGAGCCGCCACGCGTAACGGAGGCGTTTAGGTCCTGAGAAACATGGCGGCCTCATTGCAGGGTCGAAGGATCAGGGTCCTGTTCAACGATTTCAAGCTGATCGTACACGTCGGATCCAGCGGCACCGTTAAGCTGAAGAATAAGCGCAGCGAGTTTCTTTCTGGCTGCTTGTAGAACGGAATCGCCGCGCAATGACGTGCCGGTTGCCGTGCCAAGCAGCGTCAACGCAGACTCCATCACGTCCATGACTTCCTGATCAGAAAGAGTGGGCAATGAAATTTCCTCAAACGCGTCGACGTTCGTTGAACG
>JAFKKL010000256.1 GCA_017305595.1 Hyphomicrobiales bacterium
CAGCCCGGCATCGACCAGCGGCCGCAGCAACGCGATGCCGCCGGTCGGGTAGCAGCCCGGATTGGCGACCTTGCGCGCATGACGAATTTTGTCGGCCTGGTCCGGCGCGAGTTCGGGAAAGCCATAGGTCCAGTCCGGCGCGACGCGAAACGCGGTCGAGGCGTCGAGCACCTTCGGCGCATCGCTGCCCATGGTGTCGATCAACGCAACGGTTTCCTTCGCCGCATCGTCCGGCAGGCACAAAATGACGAGATCGACCTCGGCCATCAGCGCCTGCTTGGCGGCGGGGTCCTTGCGCTTGTCGGGATCGATGCTGCGCACCGCGATGTCGCCGAGTTGGTCGAGCCGCTCGCGAATGCCGAGCCCGGTGGTTCCCGACGCGCCATCGACGAAGACGGATGGCTTCACGGCGGCCTGCGGTGCCTTGCCCTGCATCTGGCTGGTTTCGGACATGGTCATCGTTCGCTCCTTCAATCCGCCGTGACGGACGTGTTGTAGTCCAGTTGCGGCCGCAGCGCGACCATCCGTTCGGCAAGCGTTTGCGCGCTTGTATCGGGCCGCGTTGCCAGCGCGCTGGCGACGGCGACGTGATCGGCATCAGACTTATGCTGGTTCAGTTTGAAGCTGCCGTGAATGTCTTCCACCGTCATCACCAGTCCGACGATGCCGTTCTGCATCGCCTTCAAACGTCCCGCCGTCATCTTGGCGGTGGTCCACGGCCGCTTCGGCAGGAGCCGCGTCTCGAACTTCTCGCTGAGCCGATCGAGATGCCCCGGCAAGTCCTCCGCCGGCATCACCGCCACTGGACCGGACAGATGCACCGCCTGATAGAGCCACGTCGGCACCTGATCCGGCGAAACGTACCAATCCGCCGAGACATAGGCATCGGCGCCGGTCACCGCCATCAGCCAATGTGCTTTCCCGTTGGCAAGCCCGATCAGCGGATTGTTCCGCGCGAGGTGGAACGCAAGATGCGGCGTGCCGTCTCCGGCGTAGTCGATGCAGAACGGCACCGGCGACGCCACCGGGACGTGGCCGTCATGTGCGCAGACCAGCCCGAAGCCGCGCGCTTCTGCGAACGCGAAACTCGCGGCACGATCGGTCTTGAACAGAGGCGGCGTATGCATCGGTGTCTCCTTCGGCTTTGGTAAAAGCCGCCGGGACCAGATCACGCGATGTCAAAGGAAACTGCCGCGGATCGGGTCCGGCGGCAGGGGCGACGACTTAAACGCAGACGTCCGCCCATACCGCGACGATGCGGCGGCGGGCTCGGGCGTTGGCGCTGGTGAAAACGTCGATCATGGACGTCGTCCTATGTCCGGTTCTGCGATCCGTCAAGAGCGGCCCCGTCAGACCTGCCATCAGAAAAGGCTCCACCCCCATTCGATCAGGCGCGATACCACGTCGCCGAACACCAGCAGCACCGCCGACCAGATGAATGCCGAGACGAAATTGGCGATCTGGAAGTGCCAATACGGCATTTCGAAAATGCCGGCGGCCAGCGGCACCGAGGCGCGCAGCGGGCCGAAGAAACGGCCGATGAAGATGCCCGGCACACCCCAGTTTTTCACGAAGGCCGCGCCCTGCGGCAGCAGGTGCGGATAGCGCGACAGTGGCCAGATCGTTGCAACCCGGTCCTTGAAGGTGAAGCCGATCCAGTAGGACAGCCAGTCGCCCAGCGCCGCGCCGAGGCCGCCGGCAAGCCAGATCGGCCAGAAGTCGATGCCGCCCGGCCCCAGCATCGCGCCGATCGCCACCAGCACGCCCCACGCCGGCACCAGCAGCGAAATGAACGCCAGCGATTCCCCGAACGCCAGCACCAGCACCAGCGGCGCGGCCCAGGCCTGATGGAGGCGCACGAAGGCGATCAGATCCTGCGCGTAGCCTTCCATCTCACCGCCTTTCGTGGGTCGCGGGCGAAAGGCCCACCGTCCGGTTGAACCTTTTTACAATTGCGTACGTCGAAGTCTGGGTATGTCTGTACCTGCCCCGAACTGCCGGTCTCATCCGACTCCGACATTCCAAACCTATATCTGAAACCGAAGGATGAATTGAATGATTGCGTCAGTGATGATGTGCGTAAGCGCTGTGCTGTTACTGATCGGTATGTTGGCCGGCGTCGTCATGGGTATGCAGCAGGATTTCACGTTGGCGCCCGCTCACGCCCACCTCAATCTGGTCGGCGGCGTGCTGCTGTTTATGTTTGGCCTCTACTATCGGCTGGTGCCCGCCGCCGGCCGTCTCGCCATGGCCACGGTGCAGGGATCGTTGCATATCGCCGGTGCCGTTCTGTTTCCGGTCGGGATCGCGCTGGTCACACTGAAGGGGCACAGCTACGTGGTTGCCCCTATTGTCGGCTCGTTAATCGTCGTGGTCGCGACGGCGCTGTTCGTCACCATCGTGTTCCGGACATCGCGGAGCTGACGACTCCGGTGCGGGCACCGCATATCCGGTTCCCGCGCCCTTGTAATCTTCCGGAGCAGTCACAATTGCGACCCCAACCGTGGCATAGTCAGGGCCGGTGATTCGCATGCCTTTTGCGAATATTTTACTTCAATAACGACGAATAAGACATTGGCTAAAAACGCAAAACAGAAAGAAGTCGACCTCTTTGCGGGTAGCACCCGCGCGCCCGCGAAACCCGCCGCGCGCGGCCCTGCGGTCAGCGACAGCTACACCGCCGCCGACATCGAGGTGCTGGAGGGGCTGGAGCCGGTGCGCCGGCGGCCCGGCATGTATATCGGCGGCACCGACGAGAAAGCGCTGCATCACCTGTTCGCCGAGGTGATCGACAACTGCATGGACGAAGCGCTGGCCGGCCATGCCACCTTCATCGAGGTCGAGCTTGGCGACGACGGCTTCCTCACCGTCACCGACAACGGGCGCGGCATCCCGGTCGACGCCCATCCGAAATTTCCGAAGAAGTCGGCGCTTGAAGTCATCATGTGCACGCTGCACTCCGGCGGCAAATTCGACTCCAAGGTCTACGAGACCTCGGGCGGCCTGCACGGTGTCGGCGTCTCGGTGGTCAACGCCCTCTCCTCGCGGCTCGAGGTCGAAGTGGCGCGCGGCCAGCAACTGCATCGCATGGTGTTCGAGCGCGGCCATCCGGTCGGCAAGCTCGAAGACCTCGGCAAGGTCAACAATCGTCGCGGCACCCGCATCCGCTTCAAGCCGGACACCGACATTTTCGGCGCGAAAGCCGCGTTCAAGCCGCAGCGCCTGTTCAAGATGGCGCGCTCCAAGGCATTCCTGTTCGGCGGCGTTGAAATCCGCTGGCGTTGTGCGCCCGAGCTGACGCGCGGCCTTGAAGGCGTGCCGGAGGAAGCGACCTTCCATTTCCCCGGCGGTCTCAAGGACTATCTCGCCGCCGCGATTCACGCCGATACGCTGGTGCATCCGGACATCTTCTCCGGCAAGGCGGGCCGCAACGGCGCCCATGGCGGCTGCGAATGGGCGGTGGCGTGGACAGCGGATGCCGACGGCTTCCTCTCCTCCTACTGCAACACGGTGCCGACACCGGACGGCGGCACCCATGAATCCGGGATGCGCAGCGCGCTGCTGCGCGGCCTGAAGGATCACGCCGAGCGTGTCGGCCAGGGCAAGCGCGCTTCCTCGATCGTCTCGGAAGACGTCATGGTCGGCGCCGCGGTGATGCTCTCGGTGTTCGTTCGCGAACCTGAATTCCAGGGCCAGACCAAGGATCGTCTCGCCACCGCCGAAGCCTCCAAGATCGTCGAGCAGGCCATCAAGGACCCGTTCGACCACTGGCTGTCGGGCAATCCGGTGCAGGCCAACAAGCTGCTCGAATTCGTCATCGAGCGCTCCGACGAGCGGCTACGCCGCCGTCAGGAAAAGGAAACCTCGCGCAAGACGGCGGTGAAGAAACTGCGGCTGCCGGGCAAGCTCGCCGACTGCACCAACTCAGCCACCGACGGCTCCGAACTGTTCATCGTCGAGGGCGACTCGGCCGGCGGCAGCGCCAAGCAGGCGCGCGACCGCAAGACCCAGGCGATCCTGCCGTTGCGCGGCAAGATCCTCAACGTCGCCTCCGCCACCAAGGACAAGCTGGTGGCCAATGCGCAGCTCTCCGACCTGATGCAGGCGATCGGCGCCGGCACCGGCGTCAACTACCGCGAGGAAGACCTGCGCTACTCGCGCATCATCATCATGACCGACGCCGACGTCGACGGCGCGCATATCGCTTCGCTCCTGATCACCTTCTTCTATCGGCAGATGCCGAAGCTGATCGACGGAGGCCACCTCTATCTCGCGGTGCCGCCGCTGTACCGGCTGACCCACGGCAGCAAGACGGTCTACGCCCGCGACGACGCCCACAAGGATCAGCTCCTGAAGTCCGAATTCAACGCCAACGCCAAGGTCGACGTCGGCCGCTTCAAAGGCCTTGGCGAGATGATGCCGGCGCAGTTGAAGGAAACCACGATGGACCCGGCCAGGCGCACGCTGCTGCGCGTGGTGCTGCTGCCGGACGACCGCGAGGACACGGCGGATTCCGTCGAGCGGCTGATGGGGACCAAGGCCGAGGCCCGCTTTGCCTTCATCTCCGACAAAGCGGAATTCGCCAGCGAGGACATGCTGGACGTGTAAGACATGGCGCCGGCGACGCCGGCGGCCCAACCCCGGAAACACGGAGCACCGCCGATGACCCCTCGCCTGTTCGATCTCTCCGGCAAGGTCGCGGTGGTCACCGGCGGCAATGGCGGCATCGGCCTCGGCATGGCGCGCGGTTTCGCCGCGTGCGGCGCGACGGTGGTGATCGTGGGGCGCAACGCGGACAAATCCGCCGCGGCGGTGAAAACCATCGAAAGCGACGGCGGCAATGCCGTAGCATTTGAGGCCGACGTCACCGACACGGCAGCAGTCGCGGCTCTGGCGAAACGTATTCAGAGCGAATGCGGTGGCGCCGACATTCTCGTCAACAATGCCGGCATCAACATCCGCAAGCCACCCGATGTCATCTCGCTCGACGAGTGGAAGCAGGTGATCGACACCAACCTGACCAGCGCGTTCGTCTGCTCGCAGGCGTTCCATCCGGCGATGAAGGACAAGGGCGGCGGCAAGATCATCAATATCGGCTCGATGCTGTCGATCTTCGGCACCAGCTTTGCGCCAGCCTATGCCGCAAGCAAAGGCGGCATCGTGCAGTTCACCCGTTCGTGCGCAGTCGCGTGGGCACCGGACAACATTCAGGTCAACGCCATCTTGCCGGGCTGGATCGACACCGAACTGACGCAACGCGCACGGATCGACGTCGCGGGCTTGCACGACAGGGTGCTGGCGCGGACGCCTGCCGCACGCTGGGGCGTGCCCGACGACTTCGCCGGCATCGCCGCCTTCCTCGGCTCCAGTGCATCCGACTTCGTCACCGGCACCGCGATCCCGGTCGACGGCGGTTATTCGATCGCGGGCTGACTCTTCTCGCATATCTTGAAAAGCAAATGCCGGCCGCACAACACACGCCTGGTTGCGCGGCCGGAGGTTCGTTGTGGGTGTTAGCTGGCGGGCAGCAGCACCTTGTCGATGACGTGGATGACGCCGTTCGACTGTTTGACGTCTGCGATAGTCACGGTAGCAACACCACCCTTCTCATCGGTCAGGGTGATCTTGTCGCCCTTCATCATGGCTTTGAGCATACAGCCACCGACCGTCTTCACCGAATGGCTGCCGCCGTCTTTCGCGATCATCTTGGCGATGGCATCGGACATCACGTCGGCCGCGACCACATGACAGGTCAGGATCTTGGTCAGCTTGGCCTTGTTCTCGGGCTTCAGTAACGTCTCGACGGTGCCGGGTGGCAATGCCGCGAAGGCTTCGTTGGTGGGCGCGAACACCGTGAACGGACCCTTGCCCGACAGCGTATCGACCAGACCGGCGGCCTTCACAGCCGCGACCAGCGTGGTGTGATCCTTCGAGTTCATGGCGTTCTGGACGATGTTCTTATTGGCGTACATCGCCGCACCGCCGACCATCGGATTTTTTGCATAGGCCGCGCCGGTCAAGGCGGTCACGGCGAAGGTCGCCGCTGCGAGCATCGATACAAACTTGCGCATATCTGCAACTCCCTGAGTTTTCCAGTCCCTTGCGGACGGACAGGCGGAGCTACGGCAGGCGCTCGACCGAAGTTTCAGCGGAGCGAAATTTTTAACGTCGATTTCCTCGCCAGATCAGAGCGCGCGCAGATCGCCGGACGCGACCACCGGACCGGTCGGCTTGCCGGTAGGTGAGCCGCCGCGCGGTTCCAGACTGATGGCGAACAGCGCGCCGGAGCCGATCAGGTCGCGATGGGCGGGCGTAACGGCAAGATGGACGCTGGCACCGGCCGGGATCACCCCCAGCGACACCGGCGGCTCCTTGCCCTTGATGATCCACAATTCGAAATCATGCCCAGCGGCGCGATCCCCGGCCAGATGAGACAATCCGATCTCGCTCGAACGGACATCATAAGCCGCAAGATAGCGCACGTCGGTTTTGTCGCCGGCGAGCGAGGCGACGAGCCGGGTACCGGGAGTCGTGGCCACCGGCAAGACCAGCGGAATTGCAATCGCAATGAAGAAGGCCGCGAGGCTCGCGACCGCAAGGCCGCGCCAAAACGCGAGGCTTTGCAATAGGCCGGACTTCGGCGTCGCTGGCGCACCATGGCCGAACAAGCGCGCGTCAAGTGCCTGCTTCACGGATGCCGGCACCTCCATCTCGTCATAGCCGGAATTGAGTGGCGACAGACGCGCTTCCCACGCCTCAACCAGCCGCGCGAAACCGGCATCGGTCGCAATGCGCCGTGCGAGCACTTCCCGCTCGTTTCCAGGAAGCACGCCCAGAACGTATTCGGCGGCGAGATGGTCGTCGCCTCCGGCGTCCGGCGTTCTGTCTTCCCCCGGCGTCATCGCTCCAAGCATTCCTTCAGTTTCATCAGGCTGCGCCGCAGCCACGTCCGCATTGTATTGAGC
This sequence comes from Hyphomicrobiales bacterium, assembly GCA_017305595.1. GTDB lineage: Bacteria > Pseudomonadota > Alphaproteobacteria > Rhizobiales > Xanthobacteraceae > 62-47. The sequence goes on from JAFKKL010000256.1 coordinate 6,966, forward strand.
GGCACCGAGAACCGCTCGGCAAGCTCGGCGTAGCTGTCGCCGTTCAGATAAGCGCCGCGCACGGCCGCCGCGCGATCGGCTTCGAGTTCTCCGAGGCAGGCGCCCAGCCGGTCGCGCTCGCCTTCCGCGATCGCCTGCGCCTCCGGTCCCGGCCGCGCGTCGGCCAGTTCGCTTGCCTCATCGATCGCCGCCGCCCGCGGGCTGCGCGCACGGATGCGATCGATCGCATGATTGCGCGCGATGGCGACAAGCCACGAGATCGGGCTCAGCTCCGACACGACGAAGCGGTCGGCCTTGGTCCAGACCTTGACGAAAACCTCCTGCAACGCCTCCTCGGCCTCGGCCCGGTCGGACAAGACACGCAGGCACACGCCGAAAAGTTTCGCGCTCGTCGCCCTGTAAAGCAGATCGAACGCCGCCCGGTCTTTCAGGGAGACGCGAACAATGAGCTTCGTGACGTCATGGGACGTGAATTGCTGCGGCACCATTGCCGATGGAAACTAACGCGTCCGACGACCATTGCAATGGTCTGCATCGGCGCGCCGCGGAATCCGTCGCCATGCAGCGGGAGGCCTGACCTCTCTCGTCACCTATTCGACCCGTGGCGAATGCACATGCTCCGGCCGCACGCCGAGCACCGCCTTGCGGCCGGCGTCGGAGGCGGCCTTGAC
>JAFKKL010000257.1 GCA_017305595.1 Hyphomicrobiales bacterium
AGGTCAAATTCAGCAAATGCGGGGGCGCGATTTGCGGCCATATCGTCTGGCTCAAACCCGGCGCGGACCCCAAGGCCAAAGTCGGCCAGCGTGTGTTCTTCGACATGAAGCCGAGCGGCGAGAACGCTTGGAACGGCAGCGCCTTCAATCCGGAAGACGGCAAGACCTACACCGGCAAGATGACGCTCAACGGCGACATTCTCACCACCGCTGGTTGCGTCATGAGCGTCATCTGCAAATCGACGACGTGGTCCCGCGCCAACTAACCGCGGCCTCCGAACCTGCTGATTTCCGCCGGACCGGGCCGGTCGCGGCGATCATTTGCCATGCCGGATAATCGCACCGCGCATTTCCCGCATGGACGGCGGTTCCCGGTTGTGGTGTGATACACCTGTTTACCGTTCATCACCGCACGCAAGATGCGGGGCGGCGGCAGGCAATCAATCACCAGGATGCCGGGAGAGACCGCACAAGACGGCCTCCCCGGAGGAAACCAAGGAGAGATCATGCGGACAATCGTTACGCGCTGCGGAGCTGTGGCCATCATGCTGGCCGCTCTCGGCGCCACAACTTCAGCCATTGCTCAGGACAAAACCGTCAAGATCGGCGTGCTCAACGACATGTCGAGCCTCTATGCCGATATCGGCGGGCCGAATTCCGTCGTTGCGGCGAAGATGGCGGTGGAGGATTCCGGCCTGCTCGCGAAGGGCTGGAAGATCGATGTCGTCCCCGGCGATCATCAGAACAAGCCCGACGTCGGTGTCAACATCGCGCGGCAGTGGATCGACGTCGACAAGGTCGACATGATCACCGACACGCCGAATTCAGGCGTTGCGCTCGCCGTCAGCAATCTGGTGCGTGAGAAGAACATCATCATGCTTAACTCGGGGGCGGCGACCGCCGACTTGGCCGGCAAGGCCTGCTCTCCGAACACGCTATCGTTTACTTACGACACCTACATGCTGGCGAACGGCACCAGCAAGGCGCTGACCAAGGCCGGCGGCGATACGTGGTTCTTCCTGACGGCGGATTATGCGTTTGGTCATGCGATGGAGCGCGACGCTACGGCAGTCATCACCGCGAACGGCGGCAAGGTGCTCGGCAGTGTCAAGCATCCGATCAACACCGCGGACTTCTCGTCGTTCCTGTTGCAGGCGCAAGCCTCGAAGGCCAAGGTCATCGGCCTCGCCAATGCCGGCGGCGATACCACCAATGCCATCAAGCAGGCGGCGGAGTTCGGCATTGTCGCACACGGTCAGAAGCTGGCCGCGTTGCTGTTGTTCATCAACGACGTTCATTCGCTTGGCCTGAAGACGGCCAACGGTCTGAACTTCACTGAATCCTTCTACTGGGACTTGAACGACAAGACCCGCGCGTGGTCGAAGCGCTTCTCCGAAAAAGCCTCGAAGCACGCATACCCCTCGATGACCCAGGCCGGCGTCTATGCGGCAGTCCGGCACTATCTCAAGGTGCTGGAAGCGATGGGCGGCAATCCGCATGATGGCGCGAAGGTCGTCGCCAAGATGAAAGAAACCGTCGCCGAGGACGATCTGTTCGGCAAGAGCGAAATTCGTGCCGACGGCCGCCGCATGGTCCCGGCCTATCTGTTCGAGGTGAAGAAGCCGGAAGAGTCGAAGGGGCCGTGGGATTACTACAAGCTGATCGCAAAGCTTGATCCGAAGGACGTCGCCGTGCCCCTCGACCAGAATCCCTGCCCGCTCTTGAAGAAATAATTGGGCAGCTAACGGTCAGGCCATGAATTGCGAGCGGCCCTCATCGGCCGCTCGTTTCATTTACGACGGTCGTTTGCGCTTGTGTGCGAACGGGTTGGCTTTTTCGCGCAGCGTGATGCGGATTGGCGTGCCGGGCAGCTGGAAATTCTCGCGAATACTGTTGATCAGGTATCGCAGATAGGATTCCGGCACGGCGTCGGCGCGCGAGCAGAACAACACGAAGCTTGGCGGCCGCCCCTTGGTCTGAGTGATGTAGTTGAGTTTGAGGCGGCGCCCCGACACTGCGGGCGGAGGATTGGCAGCAATGGCCTGCTCGAACCAGCGATTCAGTGCGCTGGTGGAGATGCGACGATTCCAGATCGCATAGGCATCTTCGATCGCTTTCATAAGTCGATCGATGCCCTCGCCCATCAGACCGGATACAGCAACGATCGGCACGCCCTTGACCTGCGGTAGCCAGTGATCGACCTCGGCGCGCAACGCGCCGACCTGATTGGCGCGCGAGCCCATCAGATCCCATTTGTTGACGGCGACCACGAGCGCGCGCCCCTCGCGCTCAATCAGGTCGGCGATACGTAAATCCTGTTCCTCGAACTTGGTCTGCGCATCCAGCATCAGCACGACGACTTCCGCGAAACGCACCGCGCGCAGCGCATCCGCGACCGACAGCTTTTCGAGTTTCTCCTCGATGCGCGAACGGCGACGCAAACCCGCCGTGTCGAACACCCGGAATGGTCGCCCCTTGAAATTGATTTCCACCGAAATGGAATCGCGCGTGGTGCCCGCTTCAGGGCTGGTAAGTAATCGTTCCTCACCCAGCAACTGATTGATCATCGTCGACTTGCCGGCATTGGGTCGGCCGACGATAGCGACGCGAATGGGACGTGACGCGGCATCGCCCTCGTCAGCGTCCGCATCGTCGTCCTCGTCAACGGGCGCCGGCATGATATCGCGCAGCGCGTCGTACAACTCGCCCATGCCTTCGCCGTGCTCGGCGGAAATCTGGATCGGATCGCCGAGCCCGAGCGCATAGGATTCCATGGCGCCAAGCTCGCCGTGCTTGCCTTCGCTCTTGTTCGCCAGCAGCACCACCGGCTTGCTGGCGCGACGGGCGAAATCCGCGAAGGAGCGATCCGTCGGCGTCAGGCCGATACGTGCATCGATCACGAAGAACAGTGCGTCGGCGGCAGCGATCGCCGCTTCGGTCTGTTCCTGCATCCGCGCCGTGAGCGACCCCCGCGCACCTTCGTCGAGGCCCGCTGTATCGATAATGGTGAACGACAGATCGCCGAGACGCGCCTGCCCTTCGCGGCGATCGCGCGTGACGCCGGGCTGATCGTCGACCAGCGCCAGCTTCTGTCCAACCAGACGGTTGAACAGCGTCGACTTGCCGACGTTGGGCCGGCCGATGATCGCGAAGGTGAAAGACATCGTCGATCCGTTCGCCCACCGGCGATGTTATGTCAATGCGTGGAGCCGAACCAAAAGTCCGGATCGGATTTACTGACGCTGGAAGCTGCCGCTCGGCAGTGGCGCCGGGAATGAACTGCCCGATGCAGCCGGCGGCGCGGCCTGTGGCTGTGCCTGAGGCGCAGGTGTTTCCGGATCAGGCGGCGGCACAGTGGTGCTGCGATGACGGACGATCCGCTTGGCTGGCTTCGGTGCAGGTGCCGTTGTGGTTGTCTCTTGCTGCTGGGGTTCGGCTGCGCCTTCGCTGGCCGGCGCCGCAGGACGTGGCCGCGCCGCACGTGACCGCGAGGAGGCCCGATGCCTCGGCGGCTCGGCCGCAGGCAGCGGCGTGGTCTCAACAGGCGCTGGCTGTTGCGGCTGAAGCTGCTGCCTGTCGACGTTTTCCTTATAGAGTTCTTTCGGAACGCCCTGCTCGAGACCCGGGACACCTTCAGGGAAAACTGGCTCGCGATTGCCCGGCAGCTTTTTCTTGGTGTCGAACATGTCGAACATATCGGTGGGGTCGAAGCTGCTCGAACTGCATCCCGCCAGAGCACCCGAAACAGCAATCAGGACGGCGGCAGCGATCAGGCGATGTGAGCGGCACGTAGCCATAGGGCGTTCTTCACTCTCGTTCGTCAGGATACAATCTGGATACCGCATCCCAACAAGATCAACTCAGCTTTTGGCAGCCGGCGGCAGCAATGCCTGCAGCGCTTCAGCTCTACTGCGTAAGCTTGCAGGCGTTTCGCCGTCTTCCGCCATCATATCCAACCATTTGCGAGCATCCGTCGCGTTCTTGGCGCGCCAGGCCGACAGCGCCAGCAATTCGCGCGCGGTGTGACGATAGATGCTGCCCGGCTGTGCCGATGCGTCGAGACGCTTCACCATGTCATCATAACTGGCGCTATCGACCATCAGCGACGCGGCGCGTACCGTTGCGAGACTGCGCTCGTTGGCGCCGACGCTCGAATCCGCAGCGATGGCATCGTACAGTTTCACACCAGCGGCTGCATCGCGCGTGGCGGCTTCGGCAGCGGCGCGCAATCGCGCGAGCGATCGATAACCGGCAGGTGCATCGGCCGCGAGCGCATTGAAGGCGGCTTCCGCTTCAGCGTGCTTGTTTTCATCGGATAAAGTTGAGGCTGCATCGAAAGCGGCGCTGGCCTTGTAGGCCTTCTGGGTGGCGAGGTATTCGTAGCCGCGCCAGCCGCCGACGCCGGCGACGATCAGCACCGCCAGCGCGACGATATAAATCGAATACTTGTCCCATATCCTCTTGAGCTGCTCCTTACGCAGCTCATCGTCGATTTCATTAAATATCTCAGACACTTAATAACCCCATTGCGGCTGCGCCGCGACGCCCGGGCGGCAAACCGGGCGATTGCCCACCGGTCAGGCGATACCCTAGCGGTATGGCGGCCGCAAGGCAAAGTTGGCGCTTCCGCGGCGGCCGGAACCGCCGCGAAACCCCGCGGGACTCTTGCGGCGATCCGATGGCCAATCCGTGGCGCGGTTTACTTCACCGCGAGCAGTTCGACGTCGAAGATCAGGGTCGCATTCGGCGGGATGACACCGCCGGCACCACGTGCGCCGTAGCCGAGTTCCGGCGGGATGATCAGGGTGCGCTTGCCGCCGACCTTCATGGTAGCGACGCCCTCGTCCCAACCGGCGATCACCCGGCCCTTGCCGATCGGAAACTCGAACGGCTCGTTGCGGTCGACCGATGAGTCGAACTTCTTGCCCTTCTTGCCGTCGACATAGAGCCAACCGGTGTAGTGCATCACGCAGGTCTGGCCGCGCGCGGGCGTAGCGCCGGTGCCGACCTGGGTATCGACGATCTGCAAACCCGAAGCTGTGGTCATGGTCTTTCCTTTGGCCTGTGCCAGTGTGGGAGTGGAGGCGCCGCCGGCGACGAAGGCCGCGGTGGCGACGAATGCGAACGCCCGGAAGGCAATCGCGGCGAGGTGGAGACGCATGTCGAATCCTTTCGTGGTGTCAGGCTGAGGCCGCGCTCAGCCCTTCGGCTTGATGCCGTAGACATTCTCCGGGCCCGGAAACGCGCGGGAGCGGACGTCTCTGGCATAACCCTGAATAGCTTCTTCGATCATCGGGCCGAGCGTGCCGTAGCGACGGACGAACTTCGGCACCCATTCCGACAGGCCGAGCATGTCTTCCAGCACCAGCACCTGCCCGTCGCACGCGGCGCTGGCGCCGATACCGATGGTGGGAATGTCGATGCTCTCGGTGATGCGGCGCGCCAGCGGCTCGGCGACCGCTTCAACCACGACGGAGAACGCGCCGGCCTGCGCGACCGCACGGGCATCGTTCTGGATTGGGCCGACCATGTTCTCACCGCGGGCAATTGCTTGCGCTTCCTCGCGGCCCTGCGAACGGAACGAGCCGAGCGCGTTGATCGATTGCGGCGTGAGACCAACATGTGCCATCACCGGAATGCCGCGCTGGGTGAGGAACGCGATGGTTTCCGCCATGCGCTCGCCGCCCTCAAGCTTCACCGCGCCGCAATGCGTCTCTTTCAAAATGCGGGCGGCGGAATGAAAGGCCTGCTCTTTCGACGCCTCGTAGCTGCCGAACGGCATATCAACCACCACCAGCGACTGCTTCGAGCCGCGCATCACCGCATGGCCCTGCAGGATCATCATCTCGAGTGTCACCGGCAGCGTGGTTTCGAAGCCGTGCATCACGTTGCCGAGCGAGTCGCCAACCAGGATGACGTCGCAATAGCGATCGACCAGCGCCGCGGTGTGCGCGTGATACGAGGTTAGCATCACCACCGGCTCGCCGTTCTTGCGCGCGCGGATATCGGCCGACGTCTTACGCCGGATGGTCGATTGAACGGACATATTAAACTCCGATAACGGGACTACCGATGATGAAAGGACGGGACGCCGGCGCCTGCGCGGCGCCAGCCGATGCGAGACCAAGGATGATGATGGTGAGATCGACGCCCATCTTCCGCCCGCTTGCCTCCCTCGAAACGCAACGCCGATGCGGGCCGCCTGCCCGCTTCGCGTCTGTTTCCGGCGCAAGTCCGCTGCTTCGCAGCCACCGCACCGCAATATATGGGCGCAGGGGTATCATTTTTTGCCGGGGATGAGCAAGGGACGCTCCCTCATGGACCCATGAGGCACGATTGTCGCACGTGTCGCAGCAGCCCATGCTTCCACCCGCCCCCTCGACACCCTATTTTCGCAGCCTTACTCATCAGCGCGTGGCGCATGACGGAGAGATGGACATGACCGCAAAGGCAATACGGACCACCAAGGGCCGCGGCCGGCTATTCGACAGCGTGCTCGAAACCATCGGCGACACGCCCGCCATTCGCGTCAATCACATCGGGGTTGACGGCGTCACGATGTACGTCAAAGCGGAGTATTTTAATCCTGCCTCGTCGGTGAAGGATCGGCTGGCGATCGGCATCATCGAGGAAGCCGAGCGTAGCGGCGCGCTGAAGCCCGGCCAGACCGTGGTGGAAGCCACCAGCGGCAATACTGGTATCGGGCTTGCGATGGTCTGCGCGCAGAAAGGCTATCCGCTGGTGGTGACGATGGCGGAGAGTTTCTCCATCGAGCGGCGGCGGCTGATGCGGATGCTCGGCGCCAAGGTGGTGCTGACGCCACGCGCCGAAAAAGGGTTCGGCATGTACCGGAAGGCGGTCGAACTCGCGGAGAAGCACGGCTGGTTTCTCGCGCACCAGTTCGAGGCCGCCGCCAATGCGGCGATCCACGAAGCGACTACCGGCCGCGAAATCATCAACGACTTCGCCGGGCAGCGGCTCGATTACTTCGTCACCGGGTACGGCACCGGCGGCACCATGGTCGGCGTCTCGCGCGTGCTCCGCAAGGAGCGGCCGGAAACCAAGATCATTCTCAGCGAACCAATGAACGCGCAACTGATCGGCAGCGGTACGGCGCAGCAACGCACGGCGGACGGCGAGCCGGCGGCGGGACACCCCGCTTTCGAGCCGCATCCGATCCAGGGCTGGACGCCGGATTTCATTCCGAAGGTGCTGCAGGAAGCGATCGACGAACACTATTACGACGAACTGATTCCGATCGCCGGGCCGAAAGCCATCGAATGGGCGAAGGCGCTGGCGCAACGCGAAGGCATCTTCACCGGCATCTCCGGCGGCGCGACCTTCGGCGTGGCGCGGCAGATTGCCGAGAAGGCGCCCGCCGGCTCGGTCATCCTCTGCATGCTGCCGGACACCGGCGAACGCTATCTCTCGACGCCGCTGTTCGACGCCATTCCGGCGGACATGGACGAGGACGAGGTGGCGCTATCGCGTTCAACGCCCGGTTATCAGATGCCGGCGGGGTGAGTGTCTGACCGGAAGTTATCTCAGGCAGACGCACAACACG
>JAFKKL010000006.1:0-14727 GCA_017305595.1 Hyphomicrobiales bacterium
CTTCGACATCTTCAACGACGAAGTGCGGACCACAGATTCGCGTGGCAATTCGAACATCACGACACCGAGCGGTAGCCGCACTGTTTCGGGCGGCTTTGTGCAACTGAAGAACAAGTATGGCAGTTGGCTCGAAGTGGTCAGCGCGGTTCGCTACGACCACTACGAATTGAATTCGGTCGGAACGGCGCTGGGGCAGACATCGTCCAGCGGCGACCGACTTTCACCCAAGGTGACTGTCGGCGTGACGCCGGTTGCGGGATTTACGCCCTATGTCAGTTACGCCGAAGGATATCGCGCACCTTCGATCACGGAGACGTTGATCGCCGGCGGTCATGCCACGGGTGGCGGACCTGCATTCTTCAATTGTCCCGACGGCACCAGCGGTCTGTTCTGCTTCCTGCCGAACCCGAATCTGCGTCCTGAGGTTGGCAAGACCAAGGAAATCGGCGTGAATCTCAAGTACGACGGCGTATTCGCCGCGGGCGATGCGCTGCGCGCAAAATTCAACGTCTTCCGCAACGACGTCGATGACTATATCGACCTGGTGGCGTCGCCTCCGACGATGACGATGTTCGGACCGTTCAGCCAATACTACCAGTATCAGAACATCGCAGCCGCAAGGATTGAAGGCTTCGAGTTCGAAACGTCGTATGATGCCGGCGATTGGTTCATCGGCGTGGCCGGTAACATTCAGCGGGGGAAGAACACCACCACGAATGTCGGTTTGGCAACAGTGCAGCCGCGCAAGGTCACCACCACCGGCGGTCTGCGATTGCTGGATCGCAAGCTGATTATATCGGCGCAGTGGTCGTCCTATGCGGCGCTGACCGATCTTCCGGCAGGCTATCTGCCCTCGACCGCCTATAACCTGGTCAACCTGTACCTGACCTATCAGGCAACCAAGGACGTCGTACTGACCGCGTCGGTCCAGAACCTGTTGAACGAATACTACCGGCCTTACGCGATACCCGGATCATCGACCGACGGCACGACTCAGAACGACGTGCTGTTCAGCAGCCCGGGGGCGGGAATTACTTTCAAGGCTGGCTTGAAAGTTCATTTTGGCGGAGCCTGACATCGAGACGATCTCTTCTCGTGTAATCCACCACCGAGCTGCGCTGATGTCCCCAGCGCAGCTCTTTCCGTCACGAACGTCTCTAACAAACGTGCGCAGGTCGCGCCAGAAGCACAACAAGAGGTATCAAAATGTTTATCGCGATGAACCGATTTCAGGTCAAACTGGGTTCGGAAGCAGCCTTCGAAAACGTCTGGGCGACGCGCGAGTCCTATTTGGGCAGCATGCCCGGATTCGTCGAGTTTCATCTTCTCAGGGGACCGATCGCAGAGGATCACACGCTCTATTCGACCCATACGACTTGGGTTGATCACGCTGCCTTTGAAGGCTGGACGAAGTCTGAAGCGTTTCGTCGTGCGCACGCGCGTGCCGACAATCAGACCGGGGGAAGCCTGTATCTTGGTCATCCGAAGTTCGAAGGTTTCGAGATCATTCAGAGCGAGCGGAAGTCTGACGCAGCGGCGTGAGACGGCAGGGAGACGCGTCCCGTCATTGGAGATAAGAAGTGGCGAGTACAACAATTTCTGATTTGCGTTCCTACCTCGCGGAGAATCCCGGAGCGGTGATCGAGGACGTGGCGCGGGATCATGGCGTATCGCCGCGAGCGGTGATCGAGGCGTTGCCGTTCGACCTGGTGAAACTCCGTAAGGGGAGTTCATTCGCCGAGGTGATGCAGGACATCGCGCAATGGGGAGAGGTGACCCTCATCGTTCATACTTCTGACGGCATCTTTGAGTTCTCCGGTTCACTTCCCGCCGGCGAGATCGGTCGAGGTTATTTCAATCTGATGCAGCCGAAGGGCCTCCATGGCCATCTCCGGCACGAACGGTGTGCGGTCATCGCGTTCGTCGAACGCCCTTTCATGGGTAAGTCATCGGCATTCGTGGCATTTCTGAATGTCGATGGTGGCGTGATGTTCAAGGTGTTCGTGGGGCGAGACGAAGCGAGAGCCCTGCGACAAGACCAACTCGAGCGATTTCGCACCCTTGCTGAACGTATTGGTATTGTGTCCGCAAACTAGCGGTCGGCACAGCATACGGTGCGACAGCGATAACGATCAGGGTGCGTATGGAGCAGCGGTAATGCTCCTTCGCGAGCGATCGGTCGCAGCGATTCCCGCCGCCGTCCTTCACAATGGGCTGGATTGCGCCGCATCGTCGCGAATCGCATCCTCCCGGGTAATGCCTCGACGCAATTCTTGTGTTGTTGAGATGCTACACAGTCTCGCCGATCCGCGTCATCTCGACAAGGAAACGGTAAAAGTGCAAAGCGGCCGGAATGCCTCGTCGCCGGTCAGCTTCTCGATCGGCTTCATGAGATCCCATTCGCCCTTGGACTCGGCGCGCGACTTGACCTGAAACAGATAGAAATCCCGCACCAGGCGATCGTCTTCGCGCGCGGCCTCGGGTCGACGGATATCCTTTCCCTTAAAAACCGATGCAGCGGCATGGTTCGGCGTCTGCAATCAAGGCCGATTCAGGGGATGATCGGGGCCATGACCCGAAGCGGGTTCAGGCCCAAATTGTTAGCGGGAGGACACCTGCCGCCCGCTCCAGGCCTTGATGTTGACCCAGATCAGGCGGCGATGCAGGGTGGTGATGCACAAAGCGCCGAAGGTACCGATGCCGCTGGCATCCACGTTCGCTCCTTCGCAGCACCGAAATGTGAATGGCGGGGCAGAGCCCTGCCATGATGATCTGAATCGTCTGAACCACTTTGAAGTAACGTCTCACCGGATCAGTTTCATGAATCTCCATCACCTCCTGCAAACCCGCCACGCCGCGGGAAAACCCGTTCGCGTTGTACTGATCGGTGCTGGCAAGTTCGGGTCGATGTTTCTGGCGCAGGTGCCACATACGCCCGGGCTGGAGGTCGCAACCATCGTTGATCTCGATCCGGAGCGAGCGCGCGAAGCTTGCCGCACCGTGGGGTGGGATCGCGCATTGGTCGACGCGACGACATTCACGACCGACGGTATGGCGGCGATCAAGGGCAGCACGGTCGAGGTGGTGATCGAAGCCACCGGCAATCCCGCCGTTGGGATACGCCATGCTCGTGCGGCGATTGCGGCTGGCAAACATATCGTCATGGTCAATGTTGAGGCCGATGTGCTGGCGGGGCCGCTGCTGGCGGAAGAAGCGCGCGCCGCTGGCGTGGTCTATTCGCTGGCTTACGGGGATCAGCCTGCATTGACCGCCGAGATGGTCGACTGGGCGCGCGCCACCGGCTTCAAGGTGGTCGCTGCCGGCAAGGGTACGAAGTATCTGCCGGTCTATCACGACGTCACGCCGAAGGATGTGTGGCAGCACTACGGATTGACGGCGGCGGAAGCGCAATCCGCCGGCATGAATCCGCAGATGTTCAATTCTTTTCTCGACGGCACCAAGTCCGCCATCGAGATGGCCGCGATCGCCAATGCAACGGAGCTGGATGTTCCCGAAGCGGGACTGAAGTTTCCACCCTGCGGGGTTGACGATCTGCCGCACATCATGCGTCCGCGCGATCAAGGCGGCCTGCTGGATCGCTCCGGTATGGTCGAAGTGGTGTCGTCGGTGGAACGCGATGGCCGCCCGGTGTTTCGCGATCTGCGCTGGGGCGTTTACGTGGTGCTGGAGGCGCCGAACGATTACGCCGCCGATTGCTTCAAGCAATACGGATTAAAGACCGACGCCAGCGGACGTTTTGCGGCGATGTACAAGCCCTATCATCTGATCGGACTCGAGCTGAACATTTCGGTGTTGTCGGCGGCACTGCGTGGCGAGCCGACGGGGCAACCGCGCGGCTTTCGCGGGGATGTCGCGGCCGTCGCCAAACGCGACCTCAGGGCCGGGGAAATGCTTGACGGCGAAGGCGGCTACACAGTGTGGGGTAAGCTGATGCCGGCGCGCGACAGCTTGAGAATCGGCGCGCTGCCGATCGGCCTCGCGCATCATGTGAAGCTCACGCGCGATATCGTCCATGGCGCGGTCGTAACTTGGGACGATGTCGAGATCGATCGATCCAACGACACGGTGATGACGCGGCGCGCGATGGAGGCAAGGTTCGCGAACGCTTCCTAGCCGATACTGCAAGATACGAGAAGCCGCCGACGGGAAAGCAGTTCGCCGATGCTTTATTGCTCGGAGGGAGGTTCGTCCTTCGGCCGAAATGGGTCCGCGATCTCGTCATGGCCGCTGCGGCTGCTGAAGAACATGAGCGCCATGAGCCCTCCGCCGATCACGAGCGAAAAGAACGTTCCGAGCGCAAGTGCGATCCAGCCGTGCTTCCCCATCGGCGCGCCAGCGCTCGTATTCCAGGCCGATATCGCCCAAACGATGGTAAGGATCAGAATGGCAAGCAGAGCGATCACGAGGATGGTCTGGCCGAGCTTTGAACCCGTCGGTTTCGGACGACGCATGGCCATACCTTTCATGCTGCCGATAGCGGTTAAGCGCAGGAGATTGAGAAGCGTTCCGCTGTTGCGGCGTGCGTATCGGCAAACGATGCTTGCTGGCGCAGTGATCGAGGCCGAAATAGGCGCCACGCGCGTTGACGTACCTGTTCCTGAGGTTCCGGTTTCAATCCGTGAATGGAGGCAACTGCTTCGCGATTCCGACGTTGATCAGATTCAGCAAGCCCGGGAGATGCGCCATGGTCGAAGTGAAGGAACTGATCCGTCAGGCAGATGATCTGCATAAGCGTGCAGAGCAGGAAGATGATCCCAACATCCGCAATCGGTTGAACCGTATGGCGGACACCTACAAGCATATGGCTGAAATCGAGGCTGGTACCGCGCCACCATCGGTGCATGGACTGATGGAAGCGCTGACGAATGCCGACAGCGGAGAATCGGCTAAGCGGCCGCTTGCGAAGGAGGCGCCAAAAGCGCCCGGTTCGGATTCAATGAAGCAAACGAACGAGCCCTGGAAGCAGCCCGTGGAGAAGGAGCAAGATCCCGGCAAGGTGTCAGCCGATGCGCTTGAGCGTTGGCAAAAGACCAACACTCATTAAGGTCGTTACAACCCCTGCGGGTACGGGGCTCCTTCCTATTGGATCTTTCCGTCTAGGCCCGTGCGTTTCGACCGCTCCCGCGGACCTTCGCGATAAAATCCGCACCGGGTTGTGTCGATTCGGAAAGCCGATCGCGAACTCTCATCTATCGCCGGACATATGGTGTTTTTCAACGCGGGATCGGTCGCCGGCGGTTAGCTGTTGTGGTTGACACGGAGGCCCGGCCGCATTTTAATTAGCTGATCAACTAATTAATCATTTAACTAAAGCCAGATGACGGACCAAGTGGAAAGGGTGCGCCTGATGCTCGCCAGCCGGGGATATCCGATGTTGAGTGCCGCGCTCGATTCTGGCTTTACCCGCAGAGGAGCCGGGTGTTCGGGCGACATCGCTGGCAACAACAATATGACGTCTCGCACCTTGCGGCGGAATTGACGGTCTCTCCGCTCTAATCCAACAACACCATGCAACACGAAGGAAAACGCATGTCTGACGCATACATCATTGACGCCGTCCGGACCCCGCGCGGCATTGGCAAGCCGGGCAAGGGCGCGCTGTCGCACCTGCATCCGCAGAACCTCGCTTCGACCGTGTTGAAGGCGATCAAGGAGCGCAACAAGCTCGACACCGCGACCGTCGACGACATCATCTGGTCGACCTCGACGCAGGAAGGCAAGCAGGGCGGCGATCTCGGCCGCATGTCGGCGCTCGCCGCCGGCTATGACATCAAGGCCAGCGGCACCACGCTCGACCGCTTCTGCGGCGGCGGCATCACCTCGGTGAACCTCGCGGCGGCGTCGGTGATGTCGGGCATGGAAGATTGCGTCATCGCCGGCGGCACCGAGATGATGAGCTATCAGCAGGCGCTCGCCGCCGAACGCGCCGCCGCCAAGATGGCGCCGCGGTTGATGGGCGCGGGCAATCCGCAGCTCGATGAAGTCCACCCGCAGTCGCATCAGGGTGTTTGTGGCGACGCCATCGCGGCGCAGGAAGGCATCTCGCGTGAAGCGGTCGATGCGCTGGCGCTAGTCAGTCAGCAGCGCGCCAAGAAGGCGATAGACGAGAACCGCTTCGCCAAGTCGGTGGTGCCGGTGCTCAATCCCGACGGCAGCGTCGCGCTCGACCGCGAGGAATTCCCGCGCCCGGAAACCACCGCCGAGGGGCTTGCCTCGCTGAAGCCGAGCTTCGAGCAGTTGGCTGACTACGACATGGGCGGCGGCATCACCTTCAAGAAGCAGATCCAGCGCCGCTATCCGGATCTCCAGTGGAAAGGCGTGCATCACGCCGGCAACAGCTCCGGCGTGGTCGATGGCGCGGCCGCGCTGCTCATCACCTCGAAGGATTATGCCGACAAGCACGGCCTCAAGCCGCGCGCCCGCATCGTCGCCTATGCCAACCAGGGTGACGATCCGACGCTGATGCTCAACGCGCCGGTGCCGGCGGCGAAGAAGGTGCTGGCCAAGGCCGGCCTCACCACCAAGGACATCGACGTCTGGGAAATCAACGAGGCCTTCGCGGTGGTCGCCGAGAAGTTCATCCGCGACCTCAAGCTCGATCGCGCGAAGGTCAACATCAACGGCGGCGCGATTGCGCTCGGCCATCCGATCGGCGCCACCGGCTCGATCCTGATCGGCACCGCGCTCGACGAACTCGAGCGCAGCGGCGGACGCTACGGCCTCGTCACCATGTGCGCCGCCGGCGGCATGGCCCCCGCCATCATCATCGAACGCATCTGAACGCAAAGGGATTTGACATCATGAAGCTTGATTCTTCGGTCGCTGCCGTTGTCACCGGCGGCGCCTCGGGGCTTGGCGCGGCCACCGCGCGCGCGCTGGCCTCCTACGGCGTGAAGGTTGCGCTGTTCGATTTCAACGAGGAGAAGGGCGAAGCCGTCGCCAGGGAAATTGGCGGTGTGTTCTGCAAGGTCGACGTCACCTCCGACGAGCAGGTCGATGCCGGCTTTGCCAAGGCACGCGCGGCGCATGGCCAGGAGCGCATCCTGATCAACTGCGCCGGCACCGGCAATGCGGTGAAGACCGCCGGCCGCGACAAGAAGACCGGCGAAGCCACCCACTTCCCGATCGATGCCTTCAACCGCATCATCCAGATCAACCTCGTCGGCACCTTCCGCTGCATCGCCAAGTCGGCGAAGGGAATGCTGTCGCTGGAGCCGCTGGAGCACGGTGAGCGCGGCGCTATCGTCAACACCGCCTCGGTTGCGGCCGAGGACGGACAGATGGGACAGGCCGCCTATTCGGCCTCGAAGGCCGGTGTGGTCGGCCTGACCTTGCCGGTCGCGCGCGACCTGATGAGTGAAGGTATCCGTGTCAACACCATCCTGCCGGGCATCTTCAACACCCCGCTGCTGCAAGGCGCGCCGGACAACGTCAAGGCGGCGCTGAGCGCCTCGGTGCCGTTCCCAAAGCGTCTCGGGATGCCGGAGGAATACGCGCATCTGGCGCTGACCATGATCACCAACGGCTACTTCAACGGCGAGGACGTCCGCCTCGACGGCGCCATCCGCATGGCGCCGCGCTAAGGCCGGATAGAGACAGGTTGAACAAGCAACATCGTCATGCCCGGCTTTATGCCGGGCATCCATGTCTTTAATACGAGTTCAAAGACGTGGTGGCCGGGACATAGGCGAGCGGGAGCGACGTCGTTCTTCGAACGGCTATGCCGGGCCATGACGATCCAAATCGAATGCATCGCGTGTCAAGCAATCACTGGAGTCGAAACAAATGTCCGATGAAAACCCAGTTCTCACTGAAGTCCGCGGTCCGATCCTAATCGTCACCTTGAATCGCCCGGAAGCGAAAAACGCCGTCAACCTCGCGCTTGCGAAGGCTGTGGCGGCGGCGATGGACAAGCTCGATACGGATGACAGCCTGGCCGTCGGCATCATCACCGGAGCGGGCGGCACTTTCTGCTCCGGCATGGACCTCAAGGGCTTCCTGAAGGGCGAGCGGCCCTTCGTTCCGGGGCGCGGCTTCGCCGGTCTCGCTGAAGCGCCGCCGAAGAAGCCGTTGATCGCGGCGGTGGATGGATATGCGCTCGCGGGTGGCATGGAGATCGCGTTGTCGTGCGACATGATCGTCGCCAACCGCAACGCCAAGTTCGGCATTCCCGAGGTGAAGCGGGGCCTTGCCGCCGCTGCCGGCGGATTGATCCGGATGCCGCGCCAGATGCCGTTCCGGGTGGCGATGGAATATGCGCTCACCGGCGAGTTCTTCGGTGCCGAGCGCGCCTACGAACTCGGCATCATCAATCGCCTCACCGATGGCGTAGCACTCGACGCAGCGCTTGAACTGGCTAAGACGATCGGCGCCAACGGCCCGCTTGCGGTGAAGGCCTCCAAGCAGGTCGTCGTTCAGTCGCGGCTCTGGACCGAAGACGAGATGTGGAAGAAGCAACAGGACATCGTTGCGCCAATTTTCACGTCCGAGGACGCGCGTGAAGGCGCGGCCGCTTTCGCCGAGAAGCGCGCGCCGAACTGGAAGGGCAAGTAAGCCTTGCGTCTTCTGCCGTCGAAAATTGCGATGACGACATAGAAATCGAAACGCGATCCGTCTCGCTGCGAGTGGATCGCGTTTTCTCGTGACAGTTTCATTCAAGGGCCATCGATGCGCAATTTCACCGAAGACCAGCTCATTTTCCGCGAGGCTTACCGGAAATTCCTGGCGAGCGAGATTACCCCGCATATGGAGGAATGGCGCGAAGCCGGCATCGTCGATCGCGACGCCTTCAAGAAAGCGGGCGATCAGGGCTTCCTGATGATCTGGCCGGATGAGAAATACGGCGGCATGGGCGATACCGATTTCCGCTACGAGCAGATCATCATCGAGGAAACCGCACGCTCCGGTGACCACGGCTGGTTCAATACGCTGCACAGCCGGCTGGTCGGTCCTTACTTCCAACGCTTCGGCTCCGAGGAGCAGCGCGAACGCTTTCTGCCGAAATGCGTGACGGGTGAGACCATTCTCGCCATCGCCATGACGGAGCCCGGCGCGGGCTCCGACCTCGCCGGGATGCGCACCACGGCTGAGGACAAGGGCGATCACTTCCTGCTCAACGGATCGAAGACCTCCATCTCCAACGGCATCAATTCGGACGTCGTCATCGTGGCTGCCAAGCTCGCGGGCGCGGAGAAGAAACACGCCATGGTGCTGCTCATCGTCGAACGCGGCATGGAAGGTTTCGAGCGCGGCCGCAATCTCAAGAAGATGGGCATGCCGGCACAAGACACCGCCGAACTATTCTTCAACAACGTGAAGGTGCCGAAGGAAAACGTGCTCGGCGAGCCGGGCAAGGGCTTCTATTATTTGATGCAGGGCCTTGCCGAGGAGCGGCTGATTTCAGCCGTCGGCTGCATTTCCAACGCGCGCCGGGCCTTCGACATCACGCGCGACTACGTGATGGACCGCAAGCTGTTCGGCAAGCCGCTCTCCGAGCAGCAGAACACCCAGTTCCGCATGGCGGAGATGGATGCCGAGATCGACCTCGTGCAGGTCTATGTCGATCACTGTGTGGCCGAGCACAACGCCGGGCGTCTCACCACCAACATGGGTGCGAAAGCCAAGATGATGGCGTCCGAGGTGGAATGGAAGATGCTCGATCTCGGCGTGCAGTTGCACGGCGGCGCGGGCTTCATGGACGAATATCCGATCAGCCGTATGTTTAGCGACGCCCGCGTCAACCGCATTCTCGCCGGCAGCTCGGAAGTGATGCGGCTCATCATCGGCCGCGATGTGTTCTCGGACAACTACAAGAGCATTCTGGATTAAGGGCGCGACGCACGAAATAGAAAAGGCCCGGACGGTGTCCGGGCCTTTTCGCTTACGGTTTGCGCGGTTCAGGCGCGGTTCAGCTCGTTGCGGCCGACCACCATCCAGTGGACCTCGTCCGGGCCATCGGCGAAGCGCAGGTGGCGCACGTCCATGTACATCTCGGCGAGCGGCGTCCAGTTTGAGATGCCGGTGGCGCCGTGCATCTGGATTGCCTGGTCGATGATGCGGCAAGCGCGCTCCGGCACCATGGCCTTGACCATCGAGACCCAGACGCGCGCTTCCTTGTTGCCGAGCACGTCCATCGCCTTGGCGGCCTTCAGCACCATCAGCCGCATCGCTTCGATCTCGCAGCGCGCCTGCGCGATGATCTGAAGGTTGCCGCCGAGATGCGCGATCTTCTTACCAAAGGCTTCGCGGGTGAGGCCGCGTTCGACCATCAGGTCGAGCGCCTTCTCGGCCTTGCCGATGGTGCGCATACAGTGATGAATGCGGCCGGGGCCGAGGCGGAGCTGCGAAATCTCGAAGCCGCGCCCTTCGCCGAGCAGGATGTTCTCCTTCGGCACGCGGACATTATTGAAACGCATGTGCATGTGACCGCGCGGCGCGTGGTCGTGACCGAACACATGCATCGGCCCGATCACTTCGACGCCCGGCGTGTTGACCGGCACCAGGATCTGCGATTGCTGCTTGCTCGGCGCGGCGTTTGGATTGGTCTTCACCATTACGATCAGGAGCTTGCAGCGCGGATCGCCGAGGCCGGAGATGTAGTATTTTTCGCCGTTGATGACCCACTCGTCGCCTTCGAGACGCGCGGTGGTGGAGACGTTCTTGGCGTCGGACGAAGCGACGTTCGGCTCGGTCATCACATAGGCGGAACGGATTTCGCCGTTCAGCAACGGCTCCAGCCACTGCTTCTTCTGCTCCTTGGTGCCGACCCGCTCCAACACCTCCATGTTGCCAGTGTCCGGCGCCGAGCAGTTCATCGATTCCGAGCCGAGCGGATACTTGCCGAGTTCGGCGGCGATGAAAGCATAATCGAGGTTCGAAAGGCCTTCGCCGGTCTCGGAGTCCGGCAGGAAGAAGTTCCAGAGACCTTCTGACTTCGCCTTGCCTTTGATCTTGGCGAGGAGTTCAAGCTGCTTTTCGGTGAAGCTCCAGCGATCGGTCTTGCCCTTGCCGGCTGCCTCGTATTCCACCTGAACCGGTGCAACCGTTTCCTTCAGGAACTTGCGGACGTGGTCATAGAGCGGCCGCGCCTTCTCCGACATGCGGAGGTCGTTGAGTTCGTCGTTCGGGTTGAGGCCGAAGCCGGTCGATGTGGTGGCGTGCATGTTCATGATACTCGATTTCCTCCGCGCGAAATTTCAAAGATGTGCCGATGACTATCTTCGTCGTGAGACTGGAGGGTGCGCTTCGGCTAGTCAATCCATCACTGCACGCGCAGCGATAATTTGATGCAATCGACGTGTGGCCCCTCAGCAATCGTGATAGATGATTTGTCAGTAAAGGTGCGTGCATGACGACCAAGACGACCGAGCGTCATAGGTGCGTTCAAACGTTGACCAAGTGGGTCGTTCATCGACGGACGGTCGGACGGGCCGTATGCGCGATCGTCGCTGTCACGTCCGACACATCTCATGCACCGATTGAACTTTGGACCGCGCCTCGGCGTCGGCAGGTATTGTGGAACTACAGTCGTCGGAATCTCGACGCCCGCCCGTCGACCGACAGCCCGACAGGCGATAGCACCTGTGCCATCGCCATCTCCTCCAGGAAGTCTCGATGCTCAAGGCTTGTGCATGCGAGACGTTGCAGGAAGTTGTCCACGGCTGCCTGCAACTTCATGGCGGCACCGGATTCATCATCGGCGCACCGATCGAGCGTATGGCCCGTGATGCGCGCATTCTCACGATCGGTGGCGGTACGACCGAAGTGATGCTTGAGGAAGTCGCCAAGCGGATGTAGTGCGGCGACCGTTGCGGTCTAGGCAAGCCGAGCTTGCCGATCTTCCCGCAACAGGGCTTGATGTGCGATGGAGCCAAAGCGTCAACTTCGGCTCCATCAATGATCTCGAGGTCTGCATCGATCTAGAAACGATGGCGATGCAGGGTGGGTTCATTGTCGATCAGGCTTCAAGCACCGCCACGATCTCATACGTGTGCGGGTTGACGACGATGATTTGGTCACGAACCAGGAAAAACTCGTAGCCACGCCAATCCGGATAAACCGTTACGATATCGGCTGGAAGCGGATGAAAGTGCACCGTTCGCGGAACGCGAGTGCCGACCGAAATGTTGAATGTGACATTCGTTTCCGGCCGGACGTGCTGCTCGCGGATGACGCTGGTGATCTTGGTGCGCTGCTCGGTTGAGAGCTTGGCGCCCGCGCCAGCCTGGCCAGTCGTAGTCTGCGAGCGGGTTTCCGAACGTTGCGTATTGTTTTGCGTGTCGGTGCTGCGACGCTCCGCATTCATATTGTCGTTCTTACGCATCCGCTCGGTCTCGGAACTCTTTGTCCGGCCGCCTTTCGAGCGCTCGTCGCTGGATTGATGGCCCTTCGTTTCATTCGAACGCATATCCTGCGCATTCTGGTGTGAACCTCTTCCGGTTTCACCGGATTGTGTGGATTCCTGACGCGGAGTATTCCCGCGGGGATTCTCCGGCGGCTGGCTCCGGTTCATTTGCGTGTGTGAGGAATCCGAACCCGATTGAGGCGCGGTGGATGGTGAATGCTGCGTGGAGATTCCGGTCGAAGGTGTTTCCTTGGCGCCGCCGGGACTCTGGCCGAAGGCCATGCCTGTTCCGGCTAACAGCGCCAAGGCTGCGATGGACGTCATAAATCGGCTGCGTATCATGTCTCTCTCCTCTTGATTGCCCTCCTCAATAACAAGGAAAAAACAACGTCGTTCCTGGCTGTAGTCGTTGAATTAAGTAAGCGCGACGATGCCAAATAATTCATCTATCCTATGGTCTTAATCGGAACTTTATTCGGACATTAAGCGGCGAGCGTTTGTTGCAACCGCCATCATTGCTCTAGGGATATGACGAGTGCGCGCCGCGAGCCAAGACCGTCGGGTCTCGTTTGGCGAAATGCCGCTGACGTGCACTTGCTCGGAGTTTCAGGCAGGAATATTCAGATCCGCTGACGAAAGTAATCGGTTTCCCAACCATCTGGCGTGAGACTATTCTGCGACAGGAGAGTTATGCCTTCAATCGCGCATAGAGTTGGATCATGCGTTCCGGCAGCGTTTCGATACGTGGTACACGAAACGCGCACTTGCTGCCGACGATGCGGTCGAGTGCATGAAACGACCCTTGTCCCAGTCCGAAAGCCAGCACGTCGATTCCGGAACGGCGTAGAGTTTGCGCGGCCTGTCGCGCATCTTCGGCAAGATATGTCGGGTCGTGCACATCGATGTCGGAAGGCTCGCCGTCCGTCAGCACGACCAGAACGTGGCGGAAAGTGCGCTGTTGCTGCAGATAGCTGCCCGCGTGGCGAAGTGCGGCCCCCAGCCGGGTGGAATGTTCGCTGCGGATTGCTGCAAGGCGCCTGCTGACGATTGCATCCATCATATCCGTGAAGTTTTTTAATCGAACGTAGCGCACCTTCTCGCGACCGTCTGAGTTGAATGCGTGGATTGCCAGCGCATCGCCGGCGGCTTCGAAAGCCGCCCCCAAAATCGATGCCGTATCTTTCTCAATGGCAAGCAGGGATTGGCCATCGCGGCCTTTGTCGGCCGTGGATTGCGACATATCCAGCAATAGCAGCAGAGCGAGATCGCGAGGTCCGGGAGCTTCCCGTTGAAATACACGATCTTCGAGAGGCAATCCGCTGCGCCGCGCGACGGCTGCAGCCACACAGGCGTCGAGATCAAGAATCTCTCCTTCGCCTTGTCGCTTCTCGCGAATGCGTCGACCGATCGCCGCGCCGCGCGCGATGATCATCATGCGCTGCGCAATTATATCCGACCCGACGGGCATCGGTTCGGGTGGCCGGATCATGATATCGGATTCGGTCTCCCTCACTGTCACCCAGTTGGGGCGAAGAAGCCCCAACACGTGGTCCCACTCCGGATAGCGGGCGACCACAACGCCTTCCGCCTCGACAGTCTGCTGCGGCCGCGCACGGGGACTTGCTTTGTCGATCCGGTCATTCGGTTTACCGTCGTCTCGCTCTTTCTGTTCGAGGCGAACCGATTCAGCTCCGATTTCGATGACTTCGGTGAGTTCGCCCTGTTGATCGCCAAAATCCCACAAGCCCATGTTGTCGTCCCGATAGGATGGTTCGACGACGTAAGTTCGCGGGGCGAACTGCAACCGCATTTGTCCGATGTCGTTGCCGAGCAGGCCTCCTATCCGGCGGCTAATTTCCGGATCGTGCCAGTCGGGCATGGCCTCGGCAAACAGCAAACGTCCTTTTTCGATCCAGCCGTGATCGTCACGGTACGACGGGTCGATCAATGCGCGCGATAATCGTGCCAGCAGATCAGCCGCCGTCGATTGCCCCGACGCCTGTGCCACATGATACGGACGCCACAGCCGCCCCAATCCGGGCATTTGCCGCATCGCCAGTTGCTCGACGCGGGCATCCTCGATCAGCGACACGAGCACGATCTGGAGCGGCTTGAGTTTTCCGACTGGGAACGGTGATCCTGAGAAAGCAAGATGCGCACCGGCATGAGACAGTGCTGCCTGATACAGTCGATCGGATGCGTCGCCGGATACGCCCAGGAAACGCTCCGGGAGGCCGATGAGGCCACCGACAAGGCTGGATCGCCGCGTTTTTGTCGGTCGAAACCTCGGGCGTCGATTCCACAGCGCGGCGCTGCCCATTGTCAGGCGTCGTTCGAGGCGTGAGAATTCATCGATCGTCTCT
>JAFKKL010000006.1:14802-93030 GCA_017305595.1 Hyphomicrobiales bacterium
TCGCGAAGTACTCGCGACGTTTTCGTGTGTTGGTACCGTGAGCCCGCAACCCGGCCGTCAGCCATATCTCGAAGCCGGAAACATCCAGGCAATCAAGAAGACGGTTGAGTCGCGACGCCACGAGTGTAACGGATTCAGGAGCTTGACCGGCGAGCTGCGAGAGGGCGTTCAGCAGCCGGCGAAGATCGGTCGGTTGAGGGATTCCGTGCAGGTATGTCAGCAATCCATCAAGCAGCGCCTGTGTGGCGGCACTGCCTGCCTCTCTGCCAATCCCGTGCAGCGACCCGGCAATAGCGATCAGATCAGCAAGCGACCGGGCCTGCGGCCATCGCTCGGATAAATTTAGAAAAGTGCGAAGTGTAGGCGCACCGAGATTGAGTTCGAGCAAGCCGACAATTGACTCGCACCACGCCGCGACCTCAGCGGATGCCCCGCGAACTTCGATGCTGCGATGTGCCGCTATGAATGTCTGTTCAAGATCATCATATGGCCTGAGAAGAAGCTGAAGCCGCCGCTCGGCACGAAAGCTGGACAATGAGGCAACCTGCGCGGCGGTCAACGTATCACCCTGTTACGGTACGCACGCGGCTATGGCGTCGCGTAGCACCCTTCGCACATCGATATCGTCAGTGAGGGGCGTCACCAGAGTGACCTCACACGCCTCGTCGATCACGATGCCTTGCCTGACAAGACGGCCGGCATTGATCAGCATGCGTGTCGATGCGCCTTCGTCCAAGCCTTGTCCTTTGAGGTTTCGGCTAAGCTCTGCGATCTTTACCAGCAGCTCAGCGACGCCGGCTTTGACTTTTGCTTCACGTCGAACGATCTCGGTCTCGATCGGCATCTCCGGATAGCCGAAGTCGAGCGCAGCGAAGCGTTGTTTGGTGGATTCCTTCAAGTCCTTGATCGCGCTTTGGTAGCCGGGATTGTAGGAGATGACGAGCTGAAAATCCGGATGCGCATGGACAAGTTCGCCACTTTTCTCCAACGGGAGAATTCTCCGATCGTCAGTTAACGGGTGGATTACGACGGTCGTGTCCTGGCGTGCCTCGACGATCTCATCGAGATAGCAGATTGCACCGCCACGAACGGCAGTCGTCAGTGGTCCGTCGCGCCATACGGTTCCTTCCGCGTCGAGCAGCCAGCGGCCGACGAGATCCGACGCCGTCATATCCTCGTGACATGCCACTGTGACCAGCGGCTTTCCGAGCCGCCATGCCATATGTTCGATGAAGCGGGTCTTGCCGCAGCCGGTCGGCCCTTTGAGCATCACCGGCATCCGATTGGCGTAAGCAGCCGCGAAGAGATCGATCTCTTGGCCGACAGCGCGATAGTAAGGTTCGTCGAGAAGGCGGTATTGATCGAGATCTGTCACTTCGTCGGGCATCATACGCGTCCAGGTTCGAAAGGAGGTTGGGCGGATTGTCCACCCAACCTCCTGCAATGGAGATCAGCGATGTGCTGTCTTCTGGTTCGGCAAGCCCTCGATCGGGCATTCGTCGGTGCCGACGGTCGGACGCGTCATGGCTTCGACCATTTCGCGGGTGCCGTCCGGATCGGCGATCCACTTCTTGTAGAAATCATACGGACAGGAGGCGGCGCCGCGCGATCCGTCGCCGGAATTGATCATGCCGGTGTAGCCACGATGCACCAGTTTGAAGAGATGATTGTTAGACTGGCCGGTGCGCCGGGCATCGCGGATCAGTGACGTTGACAGTTGCGCGAACTGGATGCCGTTCTCCTCGGTGCCGCATTCGCCCAGTGTCCGGCCGTCGAAGCCGACGATCGACGAATGGCCGAAGTAGGAATACACGCCATCGAACCCGGACGCATTCGCCACCGCGACGTAGCAATTGTTAGCCCAAGCCATCGCCTTGGCCATCAGAATCTGCTGCTCCTTGGCTGGATACATGTAACCCTGGCAACGCACGATCAATTCTGCGCCACGCATCGCGCAGTCGCGCCAGATCTCCGGATAGTTTCCGTCGTCGCAGATGATCAGGCTGATCTTGAGGCCTTTCGGACCCTCCGAAACGTAAGTGCAGTTGCCCGGATACCAGCCCTCGATCGGCACCCACGGCATGATCTTGCGATACTTCTGCACGATCTCGCCTTTGTCATTCATCAGGATGAGGGTGTTATACGGCGCCTTGTTGGGATGCTCCTCGTGCCGTTCACCGGTCAGTGAGAAGACGCCCCACGTTTTCGCTTTGCGGCAGGCATCGGCGAAAATCTGGGTTTCTTCGCCGGGAACGCTGGAGGCGGTTTCGTACATTTCCTTGGAATCGTACATGATGCCATGCGTCGAATATTCCGGGAAGATGACGAGGTCCATGCCAGGCAGACCGACCTTCATCCCCTCGACCATCGACGCGATGTTCCGTGCATTCGCCAACACCTCTGCTTTGGTATGCAGGCGCGGCATCTTGTAGTTCACGACAGCAACACCAACCGTGTCCTTGCTGCTTGAAATATCCCCGTGCAACATCTTCAGGCTCCTTGGGTTTGATGAGAGATGAGGTAATCGTGCGGCATCCGGTCAGACTGCCAGATGCCGTTGAATGAGACCGTCGGAGAGTTCGGAGATCATTCCGTTCGCCACCACTCGTCCTTTCTCGAGAAATGCGAACCGGGTCGCGGCTCTTCGGGCGAAGGCGACGTTCTGCTCGACCAGGATCACGGTGATGCTGCGCTCCCGGTTGAGACGAATGATGACCTCCTCGATCTGTTCGACGATATTGGGCTGAATGCCTTCCGTCGGCTCGTCGAGCAGGATGACCTTTGGCTGCGCCAGCAGCGCGCGGGCGATCGCCAGTTGCTGCTGCTGTCCACCCGAGAGATTGCCGCCGTATCGCCGCATGAATTCCTTCAGCATCGGGAAGAGGTCGATCACCCAGCCCTCGAGGTCGTGGTCGCTCTCGCCCGCGGCGAAAGTCCCGAGCGTGAGATTTTCCTTCACCGTGAAACGCGGCAGGATTCCGCGGCCTTGTGGGACGTAAGCCACGCCCGCCTTGGCGCGGCGATGCGTTGGAAGAGGCGAGATATCCTCGCCATCGAGCATGATGGCGCCAGTGGCGCGATCCATCAGGCCGAGAATCGTGCGCATTAACGTGGTCTTGCCGACGCCGTTGCGGCCGAGTACAGCGAGAAACTCGCCGGCGCCAACCGCGAGATTGATGCCTTGCAGTGCGCGGCTGTTACCGTAGAAGGCGTCGACGTGAGACATCTCAAGCATTGGTGATGCCTCCCCGGCCAAGATAGGCCTTGCGCACGGCAGGATTGGCTTCGATCTCGCAGGCAGAGCCTTGCGCCAGAAGCTGCCCGAGATGCATTACCGAAATCACGTCGCCGATGGCTTTGACGAAGCCCATGTCATGTTCGACGACGATCAGCGTATGACGGCCCTTGAGACGTAGAAACAGATCGGCTGTCTTGCGGGTTTCTTGCGCGGTCATGCCCGCGGTCGGCTCATCCATCAGGATCAGCGCTGCGTTCTGAGCGACGAGCATGCCGATTTCGAGCCATTGCGTCTGGCCATGCGACAGAAACGCGGCCGGCCTCTTCAGTTGGTCCGTCAGTCCGACAAGTTCGGCAAGTCGTTCCACCGCTTCGTCATCCGCCTGACGATGGCCGGGACGCAAATTGCTGAAGACGCCCGGATGCTGCGCACAAGCGACACGCAGGTTGTCGCTGACCGTCAGTTCGCGGAAGACACTCGGCACCTGAAATTTGCGCCCGATTCCGGCGCGCGCGATGCGATGTTCCTCAAGACCGTCGAGAACCGTGTCGTTGAAGACAATCGATCCGGCCGACTGTTTGACCTTCCCGCAGATGAGATCGAGCGCTGTTGTCTTCCCGGCGCCATTGGGACCGATCAGACAGCGTAACTCGCCCTTGCTCACATCGAGATTGAGATCGTTGAGCGCAAGAAAGCCGTTAAAGCTCACCGTCACGTTGCTCAGTTGCAGATACGGATTCATGCGCCGCCCTCCGTCTGTCCGATCCCGTGGACGCCGCGAAACGGGCGGAACGGACGTTGCCGGATCAGGGCCCATAGCGACGACACCAGCCCGGCCAGTCCCTTCGGCAGGAACAGCACGATGAGGACGAACAATCCGCCCATTACGAGTGTCCATGTTTCGAGGAATGTCGCCGATTCCGACAGCGCGCCCTGGACGCCGGCAACGAGGATTGCGCCGAGCAAGGCACCGAGCAGGCTTTGGCGACCGCCGACCGCGCACCACACCACGACGGAGAGGCTGAGCTGCACGCCGAGAAAGGTCGGCGAGGCGAACTCCATCACGATGGTGTAGAGCATGCCGGCTAGCCCGGCGATTGCAGCCGACAATGCGAAGGCGACGATCTGATAGGCGCCGACATCGTAGCCGAAATATCGCACGCGGCTCTCGTGATCGCGGATCGCCTGAATGATCAGTCCAGCTTTCGTGCGCGTAAAAGCATAGGCGCCGAGCAGCGCTGCGGCCATGCAAATCGTCACGAGGTAGTAGGTCGAGCGGCCATAGGCATCGAACGCGATTCCGAACAGCTCAAGTTGCGCGAGATCGGTGATGCCGTTGAAGCCGCCGGTGTACTGCTGCTGATCGATAATGACGAGATTGAGCACCACCATCGCCGCCAGCGTGATGATGGCGACGTAAACGCCGGTGACGCGGCCGCGAAACATGAACCAGCCGAGCGCCGCCGCAACCGCCGCCGGGATCGCGATGCCGGCGAGGATCGCAAACGTTTGCGATTCGAACGGCCACCAGAACCATGGTAACTGAGCGACGTTGTTCCAGACCATGAAGTCCGGCAATCCCTGCGGGCCGGTATGAACCGGCACCGTCTTTAACTTCAGCGTCATGGCCATGGCATAGGAGCCAAGGCCGAAACTCATGGCCTGGCCGAGATTGAGAATCCCCGCATAACCCCAGGACAGCGACAGCGACATCGCCAGCATGCCGAGCACCAGATAACGCGCCACCTTGTTGAGCAGGTAGTCGTTGTTGAGCAGCGCCGGCACCACGACGAACAGCGCGCAGACGGCGAGAATGGCGATCAGCTCCGCGCTGGGGCGATAGCGGGACATGGGATCGGCGGACTTAGGTTGCATCATGATTTCTGAACCACCCACTAGGCACGGACGCGTGTTGCAAACATGCCCTGGGGCCTGAACCGGATGAGCACGACGATTGCAAGGAGAACGGTCGCCTTGGCGACCGTGTCGTTCTGCAGGAATGCAATGACGCCTGACAGTTCGCCGAGCACGAAGGCGCTTGCTACGGTACCAACGAGACTCTGAACGCCGCCGAGGACGACCACCATAAAGGCATCGATCACGTAACCGGTGCCCATTTCAGGCGAGACGCTTTTTAGCGGAGACACCAGCGCGCCCGCGAGGCCGGCGAGCCCTGCGCCGTATGCGAAGGTGAGGCCGTAGATGCGCCGGGCATTGACGCCGAACGAGGCGGCGACCGATCGATCCTGAATGATGGCGCGCAGCTTCATGCCGACCGTGGTTCGGTTCATCAGAAGCCAAGTCGCAGCGAAGAGGACGAGCGAAGCCGCCAACAGAAAGATGCGATAGAGCGAGATCTGAACGCCGAGAACGTCTGCGCTGTTCGACAGAATTTCCGGCATTTTGACGTAGCGCAGCTCGCCGCCGGCGGTCAGGCGCACTGCTTGTTGCAGCATGATGCCGACGCCCCAGGTGGCGAGAATAGTGTCGAGCGGTCGATTGTTCAGGAAACTCAGCACGAAACGTTCGATCAGCCATCCGAAGGCAGCAACCAGAATGAAGATCGGGACCAGACTGGTCAGCAATCCCATTCCGAACTGAACTTGCAGGAACCAGGCCGTGTAGGCCCCCAGCATGACGAACTCGCCGTGCGCGAGATTGATGATGCCCATCGCACCATAGATGATCGAAAGACCGATCGCGACGAGCAGCAGGATGGAGCCGATGCTGAGGCCGGTCAGAAACTGCTGGATGAATTGGTCCATTCGCCAATGCTCCGCATAGCGTGACGCACCGGACGTGCGACTGTGCCGCACGTCCGGCGTTGCGTCAGTTTTGAACGACGAGACCTTTTTCGCTGCACACCTGCCCGGGATAGGCTGCGTAGGGCAGGGGCTTTAGCCAATCCTTGGCCTGCACGAGAATCTTGAACTGACCGTCCGATTGCGCCTGGGCGATCTTCGGCCACAGCCATGTGTGCAGATTATCTGGCTCGATGCGGACCTTGCCTTGTGGCGCCAGGGTTTCCTGTCCTTTCACGGCGTCGCGGATGTTCGGCGGCGTGATATCGCTGACCGCAAGCTTTTCAACTGCTTGCTTGAAGAGATGGATCTGGAAGTAGCAGGCCTCGGAGACGAAGTGGGTCACCTTGTCTGCGCCCCACCGCTTCTTGTAGGCGGCCACGAACTTTTCGTTTTCCGGTGACTTGTAAACCATGAAATAGGGTGCGGAGGTGAAGTGGCCGGCGGCCGCTTCGCCACCCATCGCTGCGACTTCGTTTTCCGACGTCGTCAAGCTCGCCATCGGCATCTTCTCGGGATCGAGGCCAGCAGCATGATACTGCCGATGCAGCGCCACCACGGAATCGCCGACCACTGTGGAGAAGATGACGTTCGGCTGCGTCGATTTGAACTTGTTGATGACCGACGAGAACTCGGAATGCCCTAGCGGAACGTATTCTTCCGCGACGACTTCGCCGCCGTATTTCTGGAGCAGCTTCTTGCAGTAATTGTTCTCTTCTTTCGGATAGATGTAGTTCGATCCGATCAGGTAGAACTTCTTGCCGAATTTATTGATCAGCCAGGGGATAAATTCGTCCTGCTGTTGATTGGGAACGGCGCCGGTGTAGATCACGTTCTTGGAGCACTCGCGGCCTTCGTAGAGTGTCGGATACCAATAGAGGTTGTGCTGACGTTCGAAGACCGGCAGCACCGCTTTGCGGCTCGCCGACGTGTAGGAGCCAAATACGCTGACACACTTGTCGCCGACGACGAGCTTGCGTGCCTTGTCCGCGAAGGTTGCGGGATCTGATGCAGGATCTTCCACCACCGGAACGATCTTCATGCCTTTGATACCGCCGGACGCGTTGATCTCTTCTATCGCCAGCAGCGTCGCCTTGTTGAGCGATTCCTCGATGATCGCCGTTGTGCCGGTGAGTGAAAACAGCACGCCGACCTTGATTTCTCCGGCCGCGGCCGAAGCGAGATCCGCATTCTTGATCCAGATGTGTGGAAAGCCCGCGCTCGCAAAAGCGCCGAATGCTGCGGTGTTCCTAATGAGTTGTCGCCGCGTCAGTTTCATTTCCATCCCCTGTTGAAAAACAAAAAAGCCCTCCCGATGCGCGCAGTACGCGAGCATTGGGAGGGCTTTGTTGCCGATGTTAAAGTTGGCGGCAGTGTCGCCGCCGATCCCCTCTATTGGGGATTAATGTTGCTGATCGTAGCCAAGCAATTCGAACGAGTCAACTATCGCCGCGGCTACAGCGCTTGTTGAGACGCGACGATCCATCGCTTGTCGTCGAATGAAACTGTAAGCTTCGTTCTCCGCCATGCGTCGCGTTGTCATCAGGATCGCTTTCGCACGCTCCACGGTGCGCATCGATCTTAGATTTTCATCGAGACGTTCGATCTTAGCGCGCAGACGTTGCTCATAGCGGAACTGACTTCGCGCGAGCACAAGACTCGCAACCACGGCGTTGCCGCTGAAGGGCCGTGACAGAACGGCTTCCGGCGTTGCATGAGCCAGGGCTTCGACCTGAATCGGGTCGCCGTTC
Source organism: Hyphomicrobiales bacterium (assembly GCA_017305595.1). Classification (GTDB taxonomy): domain Bacteria; phylum Pseudomonadota; class Alphaproteobacteria; order Rhizobiales; family Xanthobacteraceae; genus 62-47. Next base: position 22,593 of record JAFKKL010000006.1, read on the forward strand.
GGCAGGATGACGACGAGCGCCGAGCGCGCATCGCCGGGAATCCACGGCAATCGTCGCGCGAGATCGGGCGCATATTCGCAATAGACGACGTCTGCGTCGCCCGGAATCGTCTCGGGCATTGGCCAGGTCTGGCGCGCGCGTATTCGTAAGCGCTGCAACTCGCGCACCAGAAACGCGATCTGATCATCAAGCGGCGCGACCACTACAACCGTTAATCCGTTCAGTTCCTGGACGACGGATTTGTGATCACCCACAACGTTTTCCACTTTCACCTTGGGCTTGCTGAGATCACTCATCGTCATGACTCCGCACCGGCCATTGCGCGCCCGTATCCGATAAGGAAAGGATCCGGGTGAACTGGGGACTGTGACTGATCGAGTATCTCAAACTGTCCGCGCCGGTTGGCGCGTCCGATCCGGGTCCACAGATCGGTATGTCCCGACAGTGGATCGACCGTGACTTGGCCTTGTGGGGCGTCGAAGGTGGTGCCCAGCACCATGGCGCGCAAGACGTCGGTATCGAGCGTGTTCGCATGTTCAAGTGCTTTTGCGAACAGGTGAAGCTGGAAGTAGGACGACTCGACACACATGTTCGTCGAACAATCGTCGCCGAAGCGCTTCTTGAATCTGGCGACGAAAGCGGCGTTATCATCTCCTGCAACGCCTTCGAAATAAGGTGCGGCGGTGATATGTCCTTCGCCGACATCGAATCCCATCGCGCGGATTTCCGCCTCCGTCGTGGTGAGACTTGCGATCGGCATGGTGCGCGGATCAAGGCCGGCTTCGGTATAGGCTTGATAGAGAAACACCGTTCCATCGCCAACGACGGTGGAGAAGATGACATCTGGTTGCAGGCGACGGATTTCATTGACGATGGGCAGAAAGTCCTGCCGGCGCGCGCGGATGTTGAGGTAACGCTCGCCAACCACCGATCCTCCATTTTCTTTGAGGATCTCCCGCATCACGCGATTGGATTCGTGAGGATAGATGTAATCAGATCCGATGAAGTAAAAGCGGTTACCATAGGTCTTCATCAAGAACCGGCATAGCGCGAGACTGTTCTGATTGGGCGCTGCGCCAGTGTAGATGACATTCGGTGACGCCTCGAAGCCCTCATAGAGGGTTGGGTACCACAAGAGCCCGTTGAGGCGCTCGACGACCGGCAGGACCGCCTTGCGGCTTGACGACGTGTAGCAGCCGAAGATGGTGCTGACATTGTCTTCGATCATCAACCGCTTTGCGAAATGGCCGAAAGCCATGGCCTCGGAACCGGGATCGTAAATCACGGGGATCAGCTCGCGACCGTTGATGCCGCCAGCGGCGTTGATCTCCTCGATGGCAAACATGGTGCCGTGATACTGGGTTTCCTCGATCACCGACATGAAGCCGGTGCGGGAAAACAACACCCCGATCCGCCAGGGTGCGAGGGTCTTGCCGGACGAGCTCAGCATGGAGTGCTCCTGTCAGTGAGCAACAAACCCGAGAGCAGCGCTTCTATAACAAAAATCGAATATGCGAAAGATTATCGAAAAGATTGATCTTCTTGCGTTGCAGCGAAACGATCCGATCCCGACCCGCAAAGCGGGGGTCAAGATGCAATGACGCCGAACGATGATCGTGAGGGTTGTCCGGGGCGACGGCCCTGACAAAGCAAGTGAGTTCAACCCTCGATCGGGAAACCATACGCCGCCACGGAAGGCGACGTATGATCTGATCGGGCATGCCATATCGGGGCTGATTGAGGTTGATGCTCGGAATCAAGAAAACGGATCAGAGCAGGGTTGTTTTGATCTCGCCGCCTCTCGACCGTCAGCCGACTTGACGGATTTGTTTCTCCCAGAAAGGACGGCGGAGTTCTCGCTTGAGGATTTTCCCGGCGCCCGAGAGAGGCAACGGCGTCTCGCTGATGTCGGCGCTGCGCGGGCATTTGTATCCAGCGATCAACGTCTTGCAGAACGCGATCAGGTCATCTTCGGCGAGTGCAGCGCCGCTCTTGGTGACGACCACGGCGTGCACCTGCTCACCCCATTGCGCGCTTGGAATGCCGATCACAGCGCATTGCGCCACCGCGGGGTGTTTGGCGATGGCGTTCTCGACCTCGACCGAATACACGTTCTCGCCACCGGAGATGATCATGTCTTTGACGCGATCGACAACATAGATGAAACCGTCTTTGTCCATGTAGCCGCCGTCGCCGGTGTGCATCCAGCCGTCGACGATCGCTTTCGCGGTTTCCTCCGGACGCTCCCAGTAACCCATCATCACCACGTCGCCGCGCACGGTGATCTCGCCTACGACGTTAGTGGCCACCGGCCGGTCGTCGGCATCGACGATATGGACTTCGCAGCCCAGCGTGGCGCGGCCTGCGCCGCGATGACGTCCCTTGGCGCGGCCATCGCCGATGTGATCCTTCCAGTGCAAGAGTGTTGCGATCGGCGATAGCTCGGTCATGCCGTAGGCTTGAGTCAGACGCACGTTGGGGAGCGCCGTTGTCGTGCGGTCCAGCAGCGCTTCGCTGATGGGCGACGCGCCATAGGTGATATCGCGCAACGATGACATATCATAAGAGGTCAGCGCCGGATGATCGACCAACATCTGGATCATGGTCGGGACGAGTAGCACGTCGGTCACGCGTTCGTTCTGGATCGCGGCCATCACGCCTTCGGGCGTGAAACTCTGGACGATGACGTTTGAGCCGCCGCTGAGCAGCAGCGAATACATCGCTGCGCCGTTGGCGAGATGGAACATCGGCGCGGCGTGGAGGTAGATCGACGAAGCGGGAAACATGCCTTCGCCGAGGGCATTCAACGCATTCGCCATCAGGTTCTGGTGGCTGAGCATCACGCCCTTGGAGCGCCCGGTCGTGCCGCCTGTGTAGAAGATCCCGGCGAGGTCGCTGGCCTTGCGCATCGCGTCCGCGACGGGATTGCTGCGCGCGATCAGCGCTTCGTAGGTCTCCATGCCGGCAGGCGTATCGGTGTCGTCGGCGAACACCAGTTTTATATCGGGCAGGGCCTTGGCGAGGGCGTCGCCGGTGGCTGCGAAGGCGGCGTCGACGACGAGCACCTTCGCGCGGCAGTCGCGCAGCGCGTCCTCGTTCTCAAGCGGGCTCCAACGGATGTTGAGCGGGACGATCACGGCGCCGGCCCATGCCGCCGCCAGATAAAGTTCGAGGTAGCGATCGGAGTTCAACATCAGGAGGGCGACCCGATCGCCTTCGCTCACACCAAGCGACTGAAGCCCCGACGCCAACCGCGCCACGCGGTCGCCGATCTCGGTCCAGGTCCGGCGCCGATTCTGGAACACGGTGGCAAGTCCATGCGGATTGATTTGCAGCGCGCGCCGCAAGCCGTGTGTGACGTTCATGTTTTCCTCCAGAAATGTTAGCGTGATGGTCTCTTTCGAACGGGCTTCGCGGCCTTCTTTTCGGATGGTTTCTTGTCGAGTTGTTTGGCGATGTCGGCGGTTAATCGGATCGCAAAATCGTCGGCGATCTGGTCGGGCGACAATTCGCCGCCGGGCTTGTACCAATGCCCGACCCAGTTCAGCGCGCCGAGAATGGCGAAGGCCGTCAGCTTCACGTCGCACGATTTGATGGAGTGATCGGCGATGCCTTGCTTGATGGCGTTACGGAACGCGCGATCGATGCGGCGTTTGCCGGCGAGGGTAATCTTCTGGTTGGGCTCGGAGAGATCGGCGACATTGAAGCGCACCAGGCTGGCGCCGAAGTCGCTCGCCATGATGGCCGCATAGGCGCGCACCAGCATCCGCAGCGTGGCAAGCCCGTTTCCGTCGGCGGATTCGATCTCGGTGATCCGGTCTTCGACGCGCTCCTGTCCCATGACCCAGCATTCGAACAGAATGTCTTCCTTGCTGCGGAAGTAATTGTAGAGCGCGGGCTTGGTGATGTTCAGCCGATCCGCGACCTCGTTGAGGGTGGCGCGGTGATAGCCTTGCTCGAGAAACAGTTGCACGGCGGTGCGCAGCACGGCCTCGCGCTTTTCGTCGCGGGCGCGGCGGCGGCTTTCGAAAGGCAGCCAGGGAGAGCTTTCCGGGGCGGGCGTGCGCGTGTCCATTTGAAATCCTTCGACGGGCGTTGACTCCCGTGCGTCTTACATATATTACCCAAGGGTAATAAAAAGTCTATAGGGTCATTTAAGGAGGTCGACAATGTCTTCACAGGCTTACGTTGCCGGAGTCGGCATGATTCCTTTCACCAAGCCGGGTGCGAACGAGCCGTATCATGTGATGGGCAGTGAGGCGCTGCGGCGAGCGTTGGGCGACGCCGGCATCGACTACGCGGCCGTGCAGCAAGCCTATGTCGGTTATGTCTATGGCGACTCGACCTGCGGCCAGCGCGCGCTTTATCCGGTCGGGATGACCGGCATTCCCGTCGTCAACGTCAACAATAACTGCTCGACCGGATCGACCGCATTGTTCCTGGCACGGCAAGCAATTGAATCCGGCGCGGCCGACTGCGTGCTGGCGCTGGGCTTCGAGCAAATGAAGCCGGGCGCTTTGGGTTCCGTGTATACCGACCGCCCGAGCGCATTCGAGGATTTCGATGCCGCCGCCGACAAGCTGGTCGATGCGCCGGGCATTCCGTTGGCATTGCGTTACTTCGGTGGCGCTGGCCTCAGCCACATGAAGAAATACGGCACACCGCTGAGCGCTTTCGCGAAGATCCGTGCCAAGGCGAGCCGTCACGCCAAGAACAATCCGTTGGCGCTGTTCCGCAAAGAGGTCACCGCCGACGATGTCATGAACGATCAGGTGATCTGGCCCGGCGTGATGACGCGCCTGATGGCGTGTCCGCCCACTTGCGGAGCGGCAGCCGCGATCCTGGTATCGGAGAAATTTGCGAAGCAGCACGGCCTGCGCGCCGATGTCCGCATTCGCGCGCAGTCGATGACGACCGACACGCCTTCAACCTTTGGCGCTGGCGATATGATGCAGGTTGTGGGCTCCGACATGGCCAAGGCAGCGGCGAAACAGGTTTATGAAGCGGCCGGTGTTAGCCCGGGCGACCTCGACGTGGTCGAACTGCACGACTGCTTCGCGCAGAACGAACTCATTACCTACGAGGCGCTGGGGTTGTGTCCCGAAGGCGAAGCCGCGCGTTTCATCGACGACGGCGACAATACCTACGGCGGCAAGATCGTCACCAATCCGTCCGGCGGTTTGTTGTCCAAGGGCCATCCGCTTGGCGCGACCGGCTTGGCGCAGTGCTACGAGCTGACGCGCCAGTTGCGCGGCACGGCGGAAGCCACCCAGGTCGATGGCGCGCGTCTGGCACTCCAGCACAATCTTGGCCTCGGCGGCGCTTGCGTTGTCTCGTTGTATGAGCGCGTGTGAGGTCAGCGGATGGTCGATCGATCCGCCATCGGGCGCAGTTTTACGCCCGTCACCGCCCATGTCGAGCCGGGCCGGCTGCGTTATTTCTGTGAGACGATCGGGGAGCGCAACCCGATCTATCGCGATGCGCAGGCGGCGCGCGCCGAGGGTTATTCGGCGATCCCGATGCCGCCGACCTATCTGTTCTGTCTGGAAATGATGGATGCGGAGAACCCGTTCGAGTTTCTCACTGAACTCGATATCGATCTCGCGCGGGTTCTGCATGGTGAGCAGGGCTTCACCTATTATGTGCCGGCAGTGGTCGGTGATACGCTAACGTTCCGCTCTCGTGTCACCGACGTGACCGACAAGAAAGGCGGCGCGATGACGTTGATCGCGGTTGTCACCGAAGTCACGCGGCAGGATGGCATTCATCTGGCCGACATGACGCGAACCATCGTGGTGCGAAACCCAAAGGCGGCATGAACGTGACACAAGCAGCAAGCCGCTCGGTCGGCGATCGCGTCATACACAAGGCGTTCGCGCCGATCACGCGTCATACGCTGGCGCTCTATTGCGGAGCGTCGGGCGATCACAATCCCATCCATGTCGATCTCGATTTCGCCAAGAAAGCCGGATTTCCGGATGTCTTCACGCACGGCATGCTGGTGATGGCCTATCTCGGGCAAGCGCTAACCGATGCGGTTCGCCCGAAGGATATCCGTGCCTTCTCGACGCGGTTCGCGGCCATCACGCAACTCGGTGCGCGCCTCACCTGCGAGGGCCACGTCACCGAACTCATCGATCACAACGGCGAACCGTGCATGAAGATCGCGCTGGTCGCCAAGGATGGCGCCGGCGAGGCCAAGCTGCTCGGCGAAGCCATCGTCGCACGTTGATCTATCGCACTCGATCAGGACACACTCATGAGAAAGCTTGAAGGAAAAGTTGCGCTGGTAACCGGTTCGGGTCGCGGTATCGGTCGGGCCATTGCGTTGAAACTGGCGAGCGAAGGCGCGAGCGTCGTCGTCAACGATCTCGACGCCGTGCCCGGCGATGCGGTGGCAAATGAGATCAAGGCAGCCGGCGGCCGCGCGGTCGCCGTCAACGGCAGCGTCTCCGAAGCCGGTTTTGCTGATCGTTTCGTCGGTGCCGGCATCGAGTCCTTCGGTGGGCTGGACATTCTGGTCAACAATGCGGGCTACACCTGGGACGCGACGATCCAGAAGATGACCGATGAGCAGTTTCAGGCGATGCTGGACGTGCATCTGGTGGCGCCGTTCCGCATCCTGCGCGCGGCGGCGGAGCCGATCCGAGTGATGGCGAAGAAGGAAGCCGAAGCAGGCCGCGAAGTGTTCCGCAAGGTGGTGAACATTTCTTCCATCGCAGGCCTCTACGGTAACGCCGGGCAGGCGAGCTATTCTTCGGCGAAGGCGTCGCTGATCGGTCTCACTCGCACGTTGTGTAAAGAATGGGGGCGCTACAAGGTCAACGTCAATTGCGTCGCCTTCGGCCTGATCAATACCCGGCTGACGCAACCGATCGAGGCGCAGCAGAAAACCATCGACGTCGCCGGGCGTGACATCAAGGTCGGCGTGCAGCCGCAGATGCTCGACGCGATGTCGCGGATGATTCCGCTCGGCCGTGGCGGCACGCCGGAAGAAGCGGCCGACGCGGTGTATCTGTTCTGTAGCCCGGAATCCAACTACATCAGCGGACAGGTCGTCGTCTGCGGCGGCGGCCTGATCATCTAAAGGAAACGCCGATGCCATACCGCTCGCCGTGGATGACCGAGGAACTGGATGCCTTCCGCGACCAGTTCCGCAAGTTTCTCACCAAGGATCTCGCGCCGCAGGCCGAGGCGTGGCGGAAACAGCGCCTGGTGGATCGTTCGGCCTGGCTCGCGCTCGGCAATATGGGCGCTTTGCTGCCCAGCGTCCCGGAAAGTTACGGCGGTCTTGGCGGCAGCGTTGCCTATGATGCGGTGGTGTTCGAGGACCTCGAACGCATCGTTCCCGAACTGACCAATGGCGTCACCGTGTCGAGCGGCATCGTGGCGCACTACATTGAGAGATACGGCTCCGAGGCGCAGAAGCAACGCTGGCTGCCGGGCATGGCGCGCGGCGAATTGATCGGCGCGATTGCGATGACTGAGCCGGGCACCGGCTCCGACCTGCAAAGCGTTCGCACCTCGGCCCGGCGCGAGGGTGACAACTACGTCGTCAATGGTCAAAAGACCTTCATCACCAATGGTCAGACCTGCGATCTCGTTATCGTGGTCGCGCGCACCGGTGGCGCCGGTGCGAAGGGGCTATCGCTGATCGTTGTCGAGACCAACGACGCAGAGGGTTTCCGGCGCGGCCGCAAGCTCGACAAGATCGGCCTGCCCGCGGCGGATACGTCCGAACTGTTCTTCGAGGACGTCACCGTACCGTGCGAAAATCTGCTCGGACTCGAGGAGGGGCACGGCTTCGTGCAGCTCATGCAGCAATTGGCATGGGAGCGGCTAATTATTGCGATCGGCGCGGTGTCGTCGATAGAGCGCGCGGTCGAATTGACGGCCGACTACACCAAGGAGCGCAAGGCGTTCGGCAAGGCGCTGCTCGACTTCCAAAACACCGCTTTCATCTTGGCCGAACGCAAGACCGAGGCGACGGTAGCGCGGGTTTTCGTCGATTACTGCATCGGTCAGATGATTGCTGGCGATCTCGACGCCGTCACCGCTTCGATGGCGAAATGGTGGTGTTCGCAGAAGCAAGTCGAGACCATCGATGAATGCCTGCAACTGCACGGCGGATACGGCTACATGGAAGAATATCCGATCTCGCGCATGTTCGTCGATGCGCGGGTGCAGAAGATTTATGGTGGCACCAACGAGATCATGAAACTGCTGATCGCACGATCGCTGTAGGAGTGTATCTGATATACAGCGATTCTGGCCGGGGCCGATCTCACGGCAGGTAGTTCGTTGGTACGGCGGTGGTAAACTTGAGTTCTTCCATCGAAATGGATGAATTGATCTGCGAGAACTCCAGCTTTTCGATCATCGTCTTATAGACTTGGTCGTAGGCGGCGATATCCGGCACCAGCACCTTCAGAATGTAATCGACAGTCCCGGTTAATCGATAGGCCTCGACGATCTGCGGGATGCTCTCGATCATCTGGCGGAATTTAACGAGCCACGCTATTTCGTGGCGTGGCGCGGTGACGGAGATGAAGACCGTCATGGGCACGCCGGCTCGCTTCGGATCGACCAGCGTCACGCGCTCACGAATAACGCCGGCCTCCTCCATCCGCCGGATGCGGCGCCAGCACGGCGTTTGCGACAACCCAACTTTCTCCGCGATTTCGCCGACCGGACGGTCGCGTTGCTGGAGAAGGTCGAGAATCTTCCGATCGATCTCGTCGAAGCTTGTCGTCATCTCTGGATGAACTCCATCAGCGTGCCTCCAGCGTCGGCCGGAAAGACGAAAACGCTTTTCCTGTTCTGGCCCTTCACGAATCCGATCGATTTCGATTGCAGGTGCGCTTGCGTCTTCGCGATGTCATCGACGGCGATCTGAAGCGCGGCGAAATCACCGCGCAGGATTTTTTCGGCGTCCATCCCGGCGTAGTATTCGGTGATCGCAGCCGGCGTCATGCATGTAATCGTCGCCGACTTGTCGCCGGTCGTCACTGCACATGCGTTGTTCGTGCCTTGGACGTGTCCTGCAGCGAACAGGCGGGCGAAGCCGCGCGCCGTCTCTTCCGGAGACGCAGAGGCGACGACAACGCCGGCTAGCGCAATCGCGCCGTTGGCGTGGGTCATCAGTTCAGGCCGCCAGACCATCTCGCGAGTCTTGTGCTGGCACATGAACATCTCGCCCCGGGGTACTTCGTGCGGTTCGAATGTCGTGACGGCAAAGGCCGCGGTGCCGGTGCTGCCGTCGGGCAATGGCAGCGGACGTGAAAAATCCATGACGTCGCTGGTTGCAATTCCCAGTTCGGTCAGCGAGTCGCGCGCGGCATGTGCGTCGCCGATGCGGCAGGCGATTGCCGCCAAGCCCTCGCCATTCTTGGCCAGTGCGTCCCGCTTGCTGGCGTTGCGCGGGGTCTCCGCGATCATGCCCAGTAGCTCGAAGTAATCGTCCTGCAGGATGATCGTGTAATTCGCGCTGCCCATGTGCGGACTGTGCGTGCCGCGCGGAGATAATGTGAAGCCAAGGGCCGCGAAGTGCTTGGCTGAAGCATCCAGATCGGAAACCAGGATGACGATGTGGTCGATGCCTTTGACAGGATGAGTCATGTGATGCTTCTCGATGAGTGGATTGAGGGCGTGTTCTTATGGAGTAGTTTATTTATCTACCAGGCCGCGTATTTTTAGCGCTTCATATCTATGAGATCACATAAATAATGGATTGAAAATGCAAAAATAAACTGATTTCGTAGTTTTAATTGACATCGCGTGACAGGTAACGGAGCATTGCCGTATACCGCGACGCAGCAGGCATAGCTTGCGGAGTTTCCAGGTCAGGAGGGGCATCATAATGCAAGGGATGATGGGGCGGCTGTTGCTGCTGGGTGGCGCGCTGTGCGTCGTTGCTGCCGCGGCGCAAGCCGAAGAGGTCAAGCGCGGCGGGACCGCGGTCATTCACATGGTTTCTGAGCAGGGCGTGTTGAACCCAGCGCTTCGTGCATCGACCGGCGTCTATCAGATCAGTGGCAAATTCATGGAGCCGCTGATCGACAAGACTTACGACGGTTATGTCGGTGTTCTCGCCACCGAATGGTCGTCTTCCGCGGACGGCAAGGCGATCACCTTCAAGTTGCGCGAGGGGGTGAAGTGGCATGACGGCAAGCCGTTCACCTGCGATGACGTTGCCTTCACCGCGATGAACCTGTGGAAGAAGCTGCTGAACTATTCCACGACGCTGCAAGCGAATCTGGAAGCGGTCGATTGCCCGACGCCTTATACCGCGGTCTTCAAGTATTCGAAGCCGATGCCGCTCGAATTGTTGGTGGCGGCGATGCCGGACCTCGGCCATCCGGTGCCGAAGCATCTTTATGAAGGCACCGACATCCTCAAGAACCCCTACAACCAGAAGCCAGTCGGCACCGGGCCGTTCAAGTTCGTGGAATACAAGCGCGGCGAGTACATCATCGCGGAGCGCAACAAGGATTATTGGCGCGGCAAGCAATATCCGTATCTCGACCGCGTCATCTGGCGTTTCATTCCGGACAAGGCCGCTGCTGCCGCGGCGCTGGAGGCTGGCGAAATCCACGAATCCGGCTTCAACGGCATTTCCATGGAAGACATGGTGCGCCTGAGCAAGGATCCGCGCTTCGACGTCGGATCGAAGGGCTTCGAGAACAACGTCGCCCACTCCACGGTCGAATTCAATCTTCGCAATCCGATCCTCGCCGATATCCGCGTTCGCCAGGCGATCTATCACGCACTCGACATCGATTTCGCGCTGAAGACGATCATGCGCGGCTACGGCAAGCCGGGTCGGGGACCGATCCCCAGCACGGCGGGAGCCAACTATACGGACAACGTGCCGACCTACGCTTACGACCTCGACAAGGCGAAAGCCCTGCTCGACGAAGCTGGCTACAAGCCGGATGCCAACGGCACTCGCTTCAAGCTCAAGCATCGTCCGGCGCCGTGGGGTGAGTACACCCAGCTGTGGGGCGAGTATTACGCTCAGGCCTTGAAGAAGATCGGCATCGCCGTCGAACTCGTTACCAATGATGCGCCGGGCTTCCTGAACGGCGTCTATCGTGACCACGATTTCGACACCGCCAACGGTTGGCATCAGTTCCGCGCCGACCCGGCCGTCTCCACCACGGTCTGGTTGCGCTCCGGTGCCCCGGTCGGCACCGCATGGTCCAATCAGTTCGGCTACAAGTCCGACAAGATGGATGGCCTGATCGATGCGGCGGCGGCTGAACTCGACCCGGCCAAGCGGGCGGGTCTCTATCATCAAGTCCAGAAGCTGGAGATGACGGACCTGCCAGTGATCTTCGCCATCGAGCATCCGTTCCTCGCCATCACCAGCAAGAAGCTCAAGAACCACCACAATACGCCGCGGTGGGATTCGTCGAGCTGGTACGACCTGTGGCTTGATCAATAAGGCGATCGGCCGGGGCGTTTGACGCCCCGGCCGTTTCCAATAGAGCATCGCGATATGAGCCTTCCGGTTCCCCCGCTCCTGACCTACACCGTGCGTCGCGTGGTTCAGGCGATTCCGATCATCATCCTGATCATGATCGGCAGTTTTCTCCTGATCAAGCTCGCGCCCGGCGATACGGTCGACGCGCTTGTCGGCGACATGGGCGGTGCGGACCCGGCGTTCATCGCCAGATTGCGCGCGGAATACGGTCTCGATGAATCGGTGATGGTTCAGCTTTGGCGCTACATGCTGAAGCTCGCGCAATTCGATTTCGGCTGGTCCTACGTCTACGAGCAGCCCGTCATCACGGTGCTGATGTCGCGCATCGGCAACACGATGCTGCTGATGGCCAGCTCGCTGGCGATGGCGTTTACGTTCGGCGTGGCGCTCGGCGCGATTGCGGCGCGGCGCGCCTATTCGTGGACCGACAACATGATCTCGACGCTCGGCCTCGTCTTCTACGCCATGCCGTCGTTCTTTCTCAGCCTGCTGTTGATCCTGATTTTCTCCGTGAAGCTCGGCTGGCTGCCGGTCGGCGGCATCCGCACTATCGGCGCATTCAAGACCGGATGGGCGGACGTGGCCGACGTCGCGCGGCATCTGGTGATGCCGACCGCCGCGCTGTCGCTGATCTATCTCGCCTTCTACATGCGTCTGATGCGCACCAGCGTGCTGGAGGTGATGGACCTCGATTTCGTCCGCACCGCGCGCGCCAAGGGCGCGGGTGGAGCGCGGCTGATGTTCCATCATGTCATGCGCAACGCGCTGTTGCCGGTGGTCACGCTGCTGGGCCTGCAATTCTCCACCGTACTCGGCGGCTCTGTCATCGTCGAAACCATCTTTTCCCTGCCGGGGATCGGACAGCTTGCCTACACCTCCGTCGTCAAGCGCGACCTCAATACGCTGATGGGAATCATCGCGATCAGTTCGATCATCGTCGTGATCGTCAATGTCGTGACCGATCTCGTCTATGCCTGGCTCGACCCGCGGATCGAATTGAAATGAGCGTTCCGGACACCAGCATCGCGCCGGATTCCCTGCCGGACATTAATCTGACGCCGGCGCGCAGCCTCGTGCTCTGGCGCCGCTTCCGCCGAAACCGGGCCGCCGTGTTGGGTCTCGTCCTGTTCGTGATCGTTGTGCTGATGGCGGCGCTTGCCGATGCGGTCACGCCCGGCGATCCGCTTCGTAACGCCGGCCCGCCGCTGACGGCGCCGCTGGTGCTGGCCGCCAACCCGTTGGGAACCGATCAACTTGGCCGCGATATCATGGCGGGCATCTTTCATGGCGCGCGCATCTCGCTGATCATCGGCGTCGTCGCCACGCTGATCTCGATCGTGATCGGCGTCGTGATCGGCGCGGTTGCCGGTTACTTCGGCGGCAAGATCGATGGCGCGCTGATGCGCGTCACCGAAGCCTTCCAGACCATTCCGAGCTTCATTCTTCTGCTCACGCTGGTCGCCATCTTCGGCTCGAGCATCCAGAATATCGTGATCGCCATCGGCATCGTGTCGTGGACCGCGCCGGCGCGCATGGTGCGCGCGGAGTTCATGTCGCTACGCCAGCGTGAGTTCGTCGACGCCGCGCGCAATCTCGGCGTCAGCGACGTGTCGATCATTTTCCGTGAGATTCTGCCGAATGCACTGCCGCCGGTGATCGTTTTCGCGTCGGTGGTGATGGCGACATCGATCCTGATGGAAAGCGCGCTGGCCTTTCTCGGGCTCGGCGATCCGAACTACGCGAGTTGGGGAAACATGATCGGCCAGGGCCGCGCGGTCTTGCGCACGGCATGGTTCTGTTCGGTCATTCCGGGCGTGGCGATCCTTCTCACGGTGCTGTCGTTCAGCCTGATGGGCGAAGGCCTGAACGACGCACTCAATCCGAGGCAGAAGACATGACCGGCGAACGGAAGACCATTCTCGATGTTCGCGATCTTCAGATCGTTCTGCCGGCTGGCGGCGATCGTCCTTATGCGCTGTCGGATTTCAACCTGACCGTCGGCGAGGGCGAGATCGTGTGTCTTGTCGGCGAGAGCGGTTCGGGCAAGTCTTTGGCGGCCAATGCGGTGATGCGGCTTCTGCCCGAACCGCATGTGCGCGTCTCGCAGGGAGCGATCAGCCTTTGCGGGCAGGACCTGCTGTCGCTGCCGGAGGCCGGGATGCGCGCCATTCGCGGCGACCGGATGGCGATGATCTTTCAGGAGCCGATGACGGCGCTCAATCCGCAGAAGAGTGTAGGCTGGCAGATCGACGAGGTGCTGAAGCTGCACACCAGGCTGAGCAAGGCCGAGCGCAAGGCGCGGACGCTGGAGATTCTCCGCGACGTGCATATTCCCGATCCGGCGTCGACCTACAACGCTTATCCGCACCAGATTTCCGGCGGACAGCGTCAGCGCGTGATGATCGCGATGGCGCTGGTGCTCAAGCCCCAACTGATTATAGCGGACGAGCCGACCACCGCGCTCGACGTCACCACGCAGAAGCAGATCCTGAAACTCATCAAGGATCTGCAACAGGCGCAGGGCACCGGCATCCTGTTCATCACCCACGATTTCGGCGTGGTGGCGGAGATCGCCGACCGCATCGCGGTGCTTCGTTTCGGCGAACTGGTAGAGCAGGGACCGGCCAGCCAGATTCTTCTCAATCCGCAGCATCCCTATACGCAGAAGCTGATCGCGGCCGTGCCGGCGTTGACGCCGCCGCCCGCGAAGCCGGTGTCGAACGAACCGGTGGTGCTCGAAGCGAAGGACCTGCGCAAGACGTTCGCGGCGCGCGGCGGCTTCCTGTCCGGCAAGCGCGCCCCGGTGATGGCGGTGAAGGATTTGTCGTTCCAGCTTCGTCGCGGCGAAACGCTGGGCGTGGTCGGCGAAAGCGGCTCCGGCAAGACGACCGTGTCGCGCATCGTGACACGGCTTCTGGAGTCGGACAGCGGCGAGGTTTGCGTTGACGGCCGCGATCTGTTGTCCGCGTCACGCGCCGAGTTGCGGGCGCTGCGGAAAGATATCCAGATGGTGTTCCAGGATCCGATGGCGTCGCTTAATCCGCGCCGGCGTGTGGTGGAACTGATTGCACAGGGACCGATCGTTCAGGGCGTTGCAAGAAGTGTTGCGCACGCTCGCGCTCGTGAATTGCTGTCGCTGGTCGAATTGCCGCCGGCCGCCGCCGAGCGCTACCCGCACGAGTTCTCAGGCGGCCAGCGTCAGCGCATCGGCATCGCGCGTGCGCTTGCGATGGAGCCGCGCGTGATCGTCGCCGACGAACCGGTGTCCGCGCTGGACGTGTCGGTGCAGGCGCAGGTTCTCAAACTTCTGGCCGATCTTCGCGACCGTCTGCATCTGTCGCTGCTGTTCGTCACGCACGACCTGCGGGTCGCGGCTCAGCTTTGCGACAAGGTGATCGTGATGTCGAAGGGCGAGATCGTTGAAGCCGGTCCGACCGCGCGGGTCTTCGCTCATCCGGAACACCCCTACACGCGCTCCTTGCTGGATTCGATTCCGGGCCGCGACTGGGAGCCGCCCGTTCGCAACGTGGCGTGACCGATAATTGGTTTTAAGGATCGAATGCCGATGACCTCGACAACTCCCACCGCTGTTTTTCCCAAGTCGATCTGGGCGGAGACGGCGCCGCCCCGCACCCAGACGCAGCCGCTGCAAGGAACGATGGAGGCCGATACCGTAATCGTCGGCGGTGGTCTCAGCGGTCTGTCGGCGGCGCTTCATCTCGCGCGGCGCGGACAGAAGGTGGTGCTTCTCGAAGCGATGGCGGTGGGATGGGGCGCGTCGGGGCGGAATAACGGTCAGGTCATTCCGACCATGACCGCCGCCGAACCCGATGCTCTCGCCAAACGCTATGGCGAAGTCGGCGAACGCTTCGCGCGGCTGATCGGCAACAGCGCCAGCGTATTGTTCGATCTCGTGCGTGAGGAAGGCATGGCGGCCGAGGCGGAGCAGGCCGGTTGGTTCCAACCGGCGCATTCGCCAGGGCGGATGCGGCTGTCGAAAATGCGGGTCGATGCGTGGCAGCGTTTCGGTTTCCCGGCGCGTCTGCTCGACCGCGATGAATCCCGCGCGCTGCTGGGTTCGGATTTCTGGTACGGCGGGATGTTCAATCCGACCGGCGGCCACGTGAATCCGCTGGCGCTCGCCCGCGGTTTCGCCGCGGCGGCAGAGAAGCATGGCGCGACCATCCACGAGGGAAGCCCGGCGACGGGCTGGCGGCGCGAGGCCAATGGCTGGGTGGTGACGACGGCAGCGGGATCGGTGAAGGCGAAGAACTTCCTGCTCTGCACCAACGCCTATACCGGCGAGATCGTGCCCGGTCTTGCCAGTCGTCTCGCGCGCACCGTGGTGCCGGTGCTGGCCTGGCAGGTCGCGACCACGCCGGTCTCCGACAATCTGCGCGGCACCATTCTGCCGGGCCGGCAGGCGGTCTCCGATACGCGTGGCGATCTGCGTTTCTTCCGCTACGATGCACGCAACCGGCTGATCACCGGCGGCAATGTCATCGGGTCGCACGATGTCGGCCGTCGCGTGTCGCAAAAGGCCGCGCGGAGTCTGGCGGAAGCGTTTCCGGAGCTTGGCGTGCCGGAGATCACGCATGTCTGGAACGGCTACATCGGGATGACCTGGGATCGTTTCCCGCGCGTTCATAATCTTGGGCCCGATGGCTGGGCATGGATCGGCTGCAACGGTCGTGGCGTGGCGCTTGGCGTCTCGCTCGGCCGCGAGATGGCGCGCGCCGTTTCGGGCGACGCGATCTCGACGCTGGCATTGCCGGTGTCCGAGCCGCATCCGTTGCCCTTCTACAGTATCGCGCGACGTATCGCGCCGAATTATCTGGCGTGGTTGCGCCGCAAAGACAAAGTCGAAATGGAAGCCTGAAGGGATCGCCCCATGAAAGACATGCCAATCCTCGAACGCCGGCGCATCGAGGCACAGATTCTCAAGCACGTTCACGACGTCATCGCGGCGCGATCCGGGACCGAGGAAGCTGACGCTGTGATCGGCACCGCCGTCAGCCGGTCGGCGATCGATCAGGGACGCGATTTTGCGACCGCGTTGGGTCACACGCCGAGCTTGCAGGACTTCGCGGACATCATGCCGCTATGGGAGAAAGAGGACGCGCTCCGGGTCGAGATGGTGGAGGCTTCGCCCGAGAAGCTCGAATTCAACATCGTGCGCTGCCGCTATGCCGAGATGTATCGCGAGATGGGGCTTGGCCGCATCGGTCATCTGCTGTCCTGCAATCGCGATGGCGATTTCTGCGTCGGCTACAATCCGCAGATGAAGCTGACACGCACGCAGACCATCATGAGCGGCGCGAGCCATTGCGATTTTCGCTACCGCCTCGAACCGGGCGCCGACAAGCCCGGCAATTCGCAGTAAACGGAGAACATAAAAATGCCTGTCGACAATTGGGTGTCCGGCTGTCTCGACGAACTGGTGGCCTTCCGCCACGATCTGCATAGCAACCCGGAACTGCTCTACGATCTGCCACGGACATCGGCGCAGGTCGCGAGCGCGCTGCGCAAGGCTGGCTGCGATGAAGTCGTCGAAGGCATCGGCAAGACCGGCGTAGTCGCGGTCATTCGCGGCAAGAGCAACACCTCGGGTCGCGCCATCGGGCTGCGATCCGATATGGATGCGCTGCCGATCCTGGAAGCGACCGGAAAGCCGTGGGCTTCGAAGACACCCGGTAAGATGCACGCCTGCGGCCATGACGGTCACACCACGATGTTGCTCGGCGCCGCGATGGGACTTGTGCAGAGCCGCGCGTTCGACGGCACGGCGGTGCTGATTTTCCAGCCCGCCGAGGAAGGCGGCGCCGGTGCGCGCGCGATGATCGAGGATGGTTTGTTCCGGCGCTGGCCGGTCAGTGAAGTCTACGGGATGCATAACCGGCCGAACTTGCCGGTCGGCGAGTTCACCATCGCGCCCGGCTCGATCATGGGATCGGTGGATATGATCAACATCGAAATCGAAGGCGTCGGCGGCCATGCGGCCATGCCGCACCAGACGATCGATCCCGCGCCGGTGATCGCGGCGCTGATCCAGGCGGTGCAGACCATCACCGCGCGCACCATCAACCCGATGGATTCGGCGGTGATCTCGATCACCACGATTCACGGCGGCGATGCGTTCAACGTCATTCCGCAGACCATCCGCATGACGGGAACGGTGCGGACGCTGAAAGACAGCGTTCGCGATCATGTCGAGGCGCGGCTCAACCAGGCGGTGACCGGAATCGCCGCGGCTTACGGCGCCAAGGGCAAGCTGGATTATTCGCGTCACTATCCGGTGACGGTCAATCACGCGCAGGAAACCGAATTGGCCGCGGTTGCCGCCGAAGCGGTGGCCGGCGTCGGCCGCGTCACGCGCGACATGCCGGCGACGCTCGGCGGAGAAGACTTCGCCTTCATGCTCAACGAAGTCCCGGGTGCGATGATCAATATCGGCAACGGACCGGGGGCCAACCTGCATCACCCTGCCTATGACTTCAACGACGAGGCGATCGCCTGGGGCTGTTCCTATTGGTGCGAGCTGGTGCGGCAGCGTCTGCCGCTCTGAGTTCGACAACGTCGCCATTGCGATGGCGGGAGACAACTGACGATGCAACAGCCAATCATGACAATCGAGGCTGGCGCGTGCCCGGCGCCGGTCCCTTTGCCGGATTGCGCCGAACGTGAATGGACGCGCATGGCCATCGCCCGCCTTCAGGACGATGGCCGACGCTCCGCCGATACCCACCTGCTCAAGCCGCTGTTTCGCGGCTTGCAGGGAATCTCGGTTTATCTCAAGGACGAGAGCACGCATCCGACCGGAAGCCTGAAGCATCGGTTGGGGCGCTCGCTTTTTCTCTACGGTATCTGCAACGGAAAGATTCGCCAGAACACGACCTTGGTTGAAGCATCGTCGGGATCAACGGCAGTGAGCGAAGCCTATTTCGCCCAGCTTCTCGGGTTGCGTTTCATCGCGGTGATGCCGCATTCAACCAGCCGGCAGAAGATCGAGGCGATCCAGAGTTTCGGCGGGGAGTGCCATTTCGTTGATCGCGCGAACGACGTCTACGACGTGGCGATCCGCATCGCCAAAGAAACCGGTGGCCACTATCTCGATCAGTTCACCAACGCTGAGCGCGCGACCGACTGGCGCGGCAATAACAACATCGCCGAGAGCATCTTTCATCAGATGGAAGGGGAGGAGTTTCCCATTCCCGAATGGCTGGTGATGAGCGCCGGCACCGGCGGCACCTCCGCGACGCTCGGTCGCTACATTCGCTATAAGAACCTTGCGACGCGGCTTTGCGTCGTCGATGTCGAGAACTCCGCGTTTTACGATGCCTGGCGCACCGGTGATCTCCAGGTCACCGCGTCCGGATCGCGCATCGAAGGCATCGGTCGGCCGCGCGTCGAGCCGTCCTTCGTGCCCGGCGTGATCGATCACATGATTCAAGTCCCCGATGCCGCTTCGATCGCCGCCGCGCACGTTCTGTCCGAACGCTTGTTCCGGCAGATCGGCGGTTCGACCGGAACGAATTTCTTCGGCCTGTGCTGGATCGCGGCCAACATGATGAAGGCTGGACGGCAAGGCTCGATCGTCACCCTGATCTGCGATAGCGGCCATCGCTATACCGAGACGTTTTACAATCCCAATTGGCTTCGTGAGAACGGCATCGATATCGATCCCTATCGCCAAATGCTCGACCGCTTTCTCGATCACGGGGAGTTCACACCGGGCTTGTGACGAAGCCAGGGAACGCGGATTCTGAAGGTGCCGGCTCTATTTTTCCGGCAGCCCTGCGGCGATCAGCAATTTCATGATGCGGTCGCTCCCGGCGAGATAGCGCGGGCTTTCGTTCTTCGTGCGCAACGGTACGTTGATCGCATTCGATCGCGGACGAATCTTCAGTGCCTCTTTCATGGCTTCCCTGGCTTTGTCGGGCTGGCCGAGCGCCTGATAGGCCGCCGCAATCAACATCGAGGTTCGGCCGGTGCCGGGCGTGATAGCGAGTGAGCGATTGAGCCAACTCAGTGCTTCTTCATAGCGATCGAGATGAATGAGGGCCACTCCTGCACCGAGCAGCCAAGTCCAGCGCGATACCGCCGGCATATCGAAGGCATCGGCCTGTTTGAACGACGCTAGCGCGTCCTCGACGCGGCCGAGTTGCAGTTGTGATATGCCCATATGGAAAAGAGTGGCCCCATCCCAGGGTTGCAGAAGCAAGACCTTCTGGCAGGCGACGAGAGATTCGACGAAGTAATTGGTCGTCATCAATAGGCGGCAATAAGCTTGCTGCACCGGGACGTAGTCGGGTTCGTGTTTAAGGGCGCTCTCAAGCAGGTTGCGTGCGTGAGATTCGGCCGCGGCGGCCCCTTCGGGGGTGAGCCATTCCATCTGCACTTCGCGGATCAAATGGGCCGCGAGCGACGCCTGGAGATCGACATCGTTAGGGTGACTGGCGAGAGCTTTTTCCAGCATGTTGCGTGCGGCGGTGAGCCGCTCCGGCGTGGTCTTGCTGTTATAGGCGTTAGCCTGATCGATCACGATCTTGGAATCGTCGGAGCGCTGGACGGAGTGAGACAGCGCATTGATGAAAAGCGCCAGCGGATAACCAATGCCCGCCGTCAAGCGGGATTGCTGAATCGCCGGCTCCAGGGACATCGGGATGTTTGCGCTGCTCGACCAGCGGACCTGTCCCGTCGTTCCCTCGACGAGACGTGCTTGAATCACCCACGTCTCAGCGACGTGCTGAAGGTCGCCGCGCAGGATGAAGTCGGCTGGCACCGACGCGGATACGGCGCGTGGCGCGATCACCCGGATGTTGCCGATCGTTGAGAGACCGTCGGTCAGGCGGTCAGCGACGTTCGCGGCCATCGCCGTGGTGACCGGGTCGGACGACCGAGCTTCGAGCGGGGCGATTGCTATGGAGTAGGTACCGGTTTCAGCCGGGCGCCGCATCAGTGACAGTGCAAAGAAGGCGATCGCGACGCAAGCGATCAGCGCTGACGCGAGAAGCCACCATCGCCCGGCGTGCCGCTGCCGTGGGGTTGAAGCGAGCTCCGGGACATCGTCGGGTGTGGTCGTCGAGATATCGATCGGAGAAGGAGCGGCGCCGTCGTCGCCGGGAGAGGGCGCCCGCACGTCGGCATTGAAAAGATAACCACGGCCGGAGACCGACTTGATCAGCTGGCGGCTTTCGTCTTGAAGCGCGGTCCGGATTTCACGGATGCATTGAAACAGGCTGTCCTCGCCGACGTGAATGTTCGGCCAGATCGCCGTCATCAATTCCTGTTTGCTGAGGACACGGCCGGGGTTCGTCGCGAACAGATGTAACAGCGCCAATGTTTTGGGACGAAGCTTGATGGCCTCGCCATCGAGCTTCCGCAGTTCAGCTCGATTAAAATCGAGCTCAAAACCCGCGAACCGCAGCACCCCGCCCCCAAATTACCATGCAAATTTCCTTGGGAGCGGCCGAATATCAGAAATCTTTCAGAAAGTCACCGCCATCGCGTCAGGACTTTGGATGCCACGTCTGACACCCTCGGCGTCCATTAACGTTCTGGTAGCATTGACGGCGGGGTCTGTCGTGAGATTGAAACTCCCTCATCGGGGGTCTGCTAGGTGTGACTTGGGTAGGGTCGGCCTGGGCAAAGGAAGTCCGGGCCCGACCCGCATGGCTCGTGGCCCGAAGCAGGCATCCGCGTCCGGGCCGGACGATGCCGCGGGACGTCTGTTTGTCGACGCCGCCTCCCTCCGGGTCTCCGCCGCGACCATGACGGTGGTAATGGTCCTGTCTCCGGTCGTGGCTTTCGCACAAAGCGTACCCGCCGGAGTGTCCCGTATCGTGCCGGATGGCCGGACGGCGACCGCCGTGACCACCAACGGCACCGTCAGTACAGTCACCACCGGTACGGTATCAGGTCCGAACGCCTTCAACTCGTTTTCGCAGTTTCAGGTCGGGCGGGGGGCCACCGGCAATCTGGTGTTGCCGCAAGGCACCAGCAACCTCATTAACCTGATCAATGGCAACGACCCGGCGGTCATCAACGGCGTCGTCAATTCCTACAAGAATGGCCAGATCGGCGGCAACGTCTACTTCGCGTCCCCGAACGGCTTCGTGGTGGGCTCATCCGGCGTGGTGAATGTCGGTTCGCTGAACGTTAGCACGCCGACCCGCGAATTCGTTGACGGTGTGATCGGCCGCAACGGCCAGATCAACCAGGGGGCGGTCGACAATCTGCTCGCGGGGACCGTTCCGCTGTCGCCGGAGGGCAATATCCGCATTCGTGGCCGGGTCAACGCCGTCGACGCAGTCCGGCTCACCGGCCAGAACGTGTTTGTCGGTTCGCGGGACGCGGCGAACCGTGATCACGCAGCGGTGTTCGCCTCGACCGTCAACAGCAAAGGCTTGCAGAGTGCGAGCAGGATCGTCGTCCGCAACGGCTCGATCCAGATCGTCGCGGGTAATGATGCAAAGATCAACGGCCGTTTGCGCGCGAAGGGTGGCTCGGTCCATGTCGATGCCCATCGCAATGTGGCGATCGGCAACAAGGCTAACATCTCGGTCAGCAGCCGCAACGGTAACGGCGGCGCTATCGCGGTCAATGCCGGGCAGGATATCAAGGTCGCCGGTTACGGCGTGCTGTCGGCGAAAAGCGTCAGGGGCGACGCCGGCACCGTGCGAGTCGTTGCCGGGCGCAATCTGAATGTCGAGCCGGGCGCGACCTTCAACGCCAGTTCGGCGCAGGGGAATGGTGGCCTGGTCGAACTGAGCGGCTATGGCCGGGTCAATATTCCGAGCGGCGTGAAAGTGAATGTCGGTGCACCCAACGGCAGCGCCGGCTATTTCCTGATCGACCCACCGGATATTTATGTCGGCAGCAGTGCGACCGTCGGTGGCGCCGGGACCTATACCAATACTGATGTAAAAGGCTGGGTGGATGCACTGGCAGCCGGCGGCACCCTGGTGCTGTGCGCCGGCTCGTCGTCGAGCAACTGCAACGGCACCTTCACGCTCGCCGCCGATGGCGTGATCGACGGTCGGCGCACCGGCGGCGGCGTGGTCAGTGTTGCCATTAATGCGGGCACGATCAACATCAATGGCACCATCGATGCGCGGATCTATGCCGGCGCGCTGCGGAACGATCTGCTGTCGGCTTCAGGAACGTTGTCGACCGGAAGTTCCGGCTCGGTGACATTGACCGCGCCGACGATTTCAATCGGCAGCACCGGCAAGATCTTCGCCGACGTCAACAATGCGACCGGCGCTGGCGCCACGTCCTATGCAGGCGGCGCCATCACGCTCGCCGCCACGGCGCGGGACCTGCAGGCGCAGTTGCCATCTAATGCGGCGACCTCGATCTCGATTGAGGGTACGCTCACCGGCCGAACCATCTCGGCCATCGCCAATTCCGAGGCCAGCACCGTCTTTTCGAATTCCTCGCTCGGCATGTCGCAGTTCGTGGCGGGTGTTTTCGGTGGAATTCTCGCCGGCGTGAGTGGCGGCTACGTCAAGTCGGAAGCCTCGGCCAAGGTGACAGTGGAGGGCACCGCCCATCTCACCACAACCGGCGCCGTGACATTGTCGTCGATCGGCTCCGTCACCGCGCAGGACCCGGCGATCACCGCGTCGCTCGGCGCGTTGCAGAACGCCGTTGCCGCCTCGGTGGTGGTTGGCATCGTCAATGCGGATATCGCCACCCAGGTGAAATCGGGCGCGCATATTTCGAGCGGTGATCTGAGCGTGCTGGCATCGAACCAGGCCGACCTGTCGGTCAAGTCGGTCGTGTTCACCTCGACCACCGCCTATGATGGAACGTTCGCTTATTCGACCGGCACCGTGAATACGCGCGCGACGCTCGATCCGGGCGTTATCATCGACAAGGTCGGTAACGTCACCGTCGCGGCGCAAAACACCAACAGCTATTCGACGTCGGCCACCAGCGTGTCCGCCGGTGTCGGTCGCGCCGCGGTGGCGGTCGCCATCAGCGACGTCAGCAACAATGCCGTCGCCAATCTCGGCGACAGCGTTCCGGCGGCGGCCGGCGCGGGCATCATCAACGTTTACTCCGGCTCGAATACCACGTCGAATTCGGTCAGCGCCTCCAGTACGGTCGGTAGCAACTTCCTTGTGAACAGTGTTTTTTCGGCCATCGGCTCCATGAGCACGTCGGTCGGATCGCTGTTCGCGCCGGGCGGACCGTTCGACAGTTCGCGGCTTTATTCGTCGACCACCGCGCAAGGCACCACGGCGACGATGCGCGCCGGCATCACTTTGGCGCTGAATTTTGCCTCGCTGTCGTCGTCGGCATCGATCGCGGCGCTGGCGCCTGACGCCCACGGCGACATGCAGGCATCTGGACCGCCGCCGACCATCGTTGGCTCCGGCAACGTCTCGGTGATCAGCGCGCTGACCGACGCCGGATTGCGCGGCAACGCCGAATCGTCGATCGCCTCGAACGTCGTCGGCACCGAGGCGCGCCCGACCACGGGCTCCGCCGCGTCGATGGCGGTGAACGTCGTTCAGGTCTCGCAATCGTCGAACGCCTTCATCGGCTCCGGCGCGTCGGTCAGCGGTAGCCACATCGGCGTCAAGGCGGACTCGACGACACCGATCACCATCACCTGGTTGAACTGGGATTCGTTCTCGGCGGTCACCTCGCATATCAGCGGCAGCTTCGGCGTCGTCAGCAATATCCTGACCAGCTACGCCAATGCCACGGCGGATTCCGCATCGCTTGGTATCTCCGGCGCCGTCAACTACTTCGAAGTCTCGACCGATACGACGGCCTGGGTCGGCAGCGGCGCAACGCTGACGCAGACCGGATCAAGTTCCTGTGTGTCGGCATCCGGGACTTGCTGGTCGACGGCGTTACCGGCGTCGCTTGCAGGTGCGCCACAGCCTTATGCATGGACCAGCGACATTCAGGTCGTTGCCACGACGACGACTGCCAGCATCAATGTCGGCGGCAATTTCTCGTGGCTGAAGCTGTTTGGCACCAATTCGACCTCGACCGAGGGGACCGCGATCGGCGGCTCGGCTAACGTCAATATCTTCCATAGCAACACGGTAGCTGGCATCGGTGCCGGCGCGAAGGTGACGGCGATCGGCAAACTTGCCGTCACCGCGAACACCAGCGACCTCATCTATGCGGTGGCACCGACCTCGGGTAAGGGCTCCGGCCTCGGCCTCAACGGCATGGCCTCGATTCTTGAAATCGACAACACGACGTCCGCCTCGATCAGCAATCTGGCGCAGATTTCGGCCGCCTTCGTCGCGGTCAACGCCGAGCAGGACATCTCGTCCTTCAATGTCGCCGGCGGCGTCGGCTCGGCCGCCGCGACCGGCGTGGGCATGGTCGCGGCGCTGGTATCCACTTCGCTGAACACCAGGGCGTTTGTCGGCGATAACTCCACGGAGTTGTCGGCAACCGGTGCGACCGCCAACGATTCCAACCTGACGCCGACGGTGATCGCCGGTCTGAGCGCGTTCGATCTTGCGGTGACGGCGCTGACGGTCGGCCGCATGACAACGGTGTCGGTGGCCGCGCAATCCGCCAACAACATTCCCGATCCGGCTGAGACGCCGGAGTTCCTCAAGACCGCGCCGGCCAATGCCGACTTCCTCACCAAGGCCGCGTCGTTCTTTGTCGATGCAGGCATCGCGCTCCTGCTCAACACCACCGTTGCGATCAACAATCTGACGGACAAGGTCTCCGGACCCGTGAACGGCGGCAACGTTATCGCCGGCGCCGGCAGCGCGTCGGTCGACCTGACGTCGGTTGCCACTGCCGCGTGGATCGCGGGCGCCAGCGTCGGCTATACGCCGGGCGGCAACAACCACGTGACCGTGCAGGCGCTGAATAACACGATCATCGATACGGCGAGCGGCGCGGCGGCGCTGTCGAAGGGGGCGCCGGGCACGAACTACACCGTTGCTATCGCCGGCGCGGTCGCGGTGATGACCAGCCACAGCATGACGACTGCGAAGATCTGGCAGTCCACCATCTCGGCCAATCAGACCACGGTGCAAGCGCTGGCTGGCGGTGAGAGTACGACGCTCGGCTTGGCGGTGGCGGTTGCGGCGGGGTCCGCGAACAGCAGCATCCAGGCTGCGGCGTCAGTGTCGGTCGCGCAGGTCACCGATGGCGTGCAGGCCAACATCGACAGTTCGTCGATCACCAGCAACGCCAGTTACTCGCCGGGCAATATCGGCATCTTCGCCGACCAGCAGACCAAGATCGGCATCGGCGCCGGCTCGCTCTATGCCGGCTTTGTCAGCGTTCCGGATCCGAGCAAGAGCGTCGGTGTCGGCGTGTCGATGACCTATGCCTTTATCGGCGATCCGTCGAACGGTGCGGCGGTCTCGGCGGTATTGTCCAACTCCAAGGTCGACCAAACCAATAGCCTCACCATCGAGGCGCTGAATTCGAGCCGCATCCTCTCGGGTGCTGCGGTTGCTGGCGGCGGGATCAGTGCCAACGGCTTCTCCGGCTCGGTCGTCGTCAACGACATCAGCCCGACCATTCTCGCCGAGATCACCTCTATTCCGGCGGACAGCAGCCGCGCCACTGTGACGGGTGGCATCACCGTCGCCGGCGATGTCATCGTCAACGCTTCGGGCGGTTCGCTCGCGGCGCTCGATACGTTGATCGCCAACGCGCAGATCGCCGCGAATGGTGGCCTCTCGGCGGCCGGCAATTCCGGCCTTCAGTTCTCCGGCGGCGTGTTACAGCCGTCGAGCGCGACAGGGGCTGCGATCCTCGCGGTTGCCGGCAATGTCGGAATTGGCGCGGCCAATATCGGCGTATCAATTGTCGTCAATCGGATCGGCACCCAGCATCTGGCCTTGATCGACCGCACGGCGCTGACGTCGACCGGCGGCGTGGTGAAGCTGTCGGCGGTCGAGGAGGCCGAGATCGTCGGCGTCGCGGTCGGTTTCGGCGGCGCAACCGGAAAGGTCGCGGGCAACGGCTCGATCGCCTACAATGCCATCAATAATGTGGTGGTCGCGCAGATCGGGCATGGCATCACCGCCGGTGATCCGGCGCAGGCAACCGCGACGGTGGATGCCGCTGCGGTATCGGTCACGGCGCAGGACAACGCCACTATTCGCGGCGCGGCCGGCGCGATCGCCGCCAATATCGGCGGCGCCGATGCGGTCGGCATGTCTGCCGCCGTCAGCCAGATCGGCACCTATGTCTTGGCGGCAATCTCGGGTGCGACGGTTACCACCGACAATGCGCTGAGCAACAACAGCCCACTGATTGCCGACAATCTCAGCGCTGGTTCGGTGGTGGTCGCCGGCTCCTCGACCGCCGATATCACCTCGATCGCCATCGGCGTCGCAATCTCGGTCGGCAACAACACTTCGCCGTCGGCGTCGCCGCAGTCGAACCTGTCCTCGCTGGTCGCGAGTATGCGGCCGAGTGCGCCGAGCGGACTCACCGGCTTCGGCGGCGGCGGCATCACCCCGCCGACGCCGCCTCCCGCCGCCGCGCCGCCGAGCGTGCCGTCGAATGGTCTTGCCGGCGCGGGTTCGCTCGCGCTCAGCATGGAATCGACCACGGTTTATTCGGCCATCGCCGACGGCGGCGACGGCCGTGGCTCGACGGTCACCGCCAATAATAATGTGCTGGTGCTGGCCTCGAACGCCGACACGATCGGCGCTTACGCCGGTGCGCTCGCGCTCTCGTTCAATTCCGGCAAGGGCATGGGCGCTTCCGTGGTGGTCAACACCATCGATGGGACCACCAGCGCCAAAGTCTCCAACAGCACGGTCGATGCTCACGCGCGCGGCAGCGCCGCGACCGTCGACAGCGGTGCATTGAATTCTTCGCCCGATCCGACCGATGCGGTGACGCCGGGCAGCGCGCCGTCGCTCGCCAATGCCACGACCACGATCAAGGGTGTGGCCGTGGTCTCTACGTCGCAGCAGAGCGCCAACACGGTCGCGGTGGTGCTTGCGGCGAGCAGCAATGGCCTCGCGCTGTCGGCCAATGCCATCACCAACGTGATGGGCGGCCTGACGGAAGCGCAGATTCAGACCGCGAGTATCAATACGCATCTTGCAGCCGGGGAAGACTCGGCGGTGCGGGTGACGGCGTCGAGCGCGTCCTTCGTCAACAATCTCGATCTCGGCCTGTCCGACTCCGGCTCCGGGAATTCGGGCACAGTCGCGCTCGTCATCAACACCATGGACCGCACCACCAACGCCAAGGTGTTGTCGAGCGATATCGGCTCCAGCAGCGCCGCCGCCGGCGCGATCTTTATCCATGCCAACGCGTTCCAGGCGACAGCGGGCGAGGCGATCGGCGCCGCGGGCTCCGGCGGCGGCACCGGCGTCGCCGGTTCGGCGCTCACCAATCTGTTCAGTTCCGAAACCACTGCCTTGCTCGATCACGGCACGACCTATGCCGACAGCCTCACGGTGCGCGCGGACGGCAAGAACGGCTTCTTCGCCGCGGTCGGCGCCGGCGCGATCGGCTCGTCGGCTGGAATCGGCGCGACCGTGCTGGTGGCCATGAGCAACAACATGGTGACGGCGCGGGTTGGTGACCGTGATGCTTCGAGCGGCGCGACGACGCTCAATCTCGGCGGCGCGCTCACGGTGCGCGCGACCAACGAGACCGATACCGACAGCTATGTGGTGGTCGGTGCGATTGGCGGCACGGCGGGGATCGCTGCGCAGTTCTCCGGCACGTTCATCGCCAACACCGTCAACGCCGAACTCGATAACACCATCACCACGATCACCACTGCGACGTCGGCGGATGGCACCGTAACGGTGGCCGCGCAGGAAACCGACAGCATCGCGCCGGTGGTCGGCGCGCTCGCCGGCGGCGGCTCGATCGGTTTTGGCGCGGCGGTCAATCTGGTGCAGCTCAAGAGCAGCACGGCATCGCAGATCGCCGGCGGCACGGTGACGACGCCGGGTGAAGTCAATGTCTCGGCGCTCAGCACGCGTGACGTGAATCCGATCACGCTGGTCGCGAGTCTCTCCGGGCAGGTCGGCATCGCCGGCACGGTTGGCGTCGTCATCATCGGCGACGGCGCGAGCACCGATCAGATGAGCGTGCTCAATGCCGGCGCGACCAGTGGCGATTCCGGCAGCGGCACCCTCGGCAATGCCGGCGCGGCGACCGGCACCGACGTGATCGGGCAGGTGGCTGGCGGTGTCGATGGCATCTCGGCGCAGACCCTGAATACGACGGTCAACGCCGGTGCGGTCAGCGTGGTGGCGACGGCGCAGACTGCCGTGCGCAACATCGCGGGTGCGTTGGCTGTCGGTGTCGGCGTCGGCGGCGCCGGCGCGGGCGTCGCGCTGACCACTGTGGAGCAGAAGGTCACGGCGAAGACCAGCGGCGGGCAGCTGAATGCGCCGGTGGTTTATATTTCCGCGGCGGCAGGCGACCATGGCAGCGGCCACGCCGCCGAGTCCGATGGTATCGGCGGTGCCGGTGGTTTCTATGCCGGGCTTGGTGCCGCGGTCGGCCAATCGCGCGTCAACAACACGGTGCTGGCCGTACTTGGTTCGCGCACCGACGGTGGCACCGCCGGCGCGGCAGCGGGCTCCGTCTCGGTTCTCGCGTCCGACACCTCGACTCTGGTGGCCTCTGGCTATGGCTTTGGCGGCGGCATCGGCGCGGTGGGCCTCTCGCTTGGCTTTGCCGACAAGAGCAGTTCGGTCACCGCCGATATCGTCGCGGCAACCACCGTCGACAATGCTTTCGCTGTGATGGTGATGGCGAGCGCTGCCGGCAGCCTGCGCGCCAGTTCGCTCGCCGGTGCCGCTGGCATCATCAGCGGCTCGGGCGCGACCGCGACCGCCACCGATTCCGAAACGGTCGTTGCCAGGATCGGTGCCGGCTCGACCATCACGACCACCGGCACCGGCGTTCTCGTCAACGCGACTGCGGCGCCGGATGTCGGCAGCGAGGCGATCGGAACCGCTGCGGGTGGCGTCGGCATTGGCGCTTCGGTTGCGACGTCGAATGCTTCGGCTGAGGTCACGTCTTATGTGGACGACAACTCCACCATCAATGGCGGCAGCCTGACGATCACCGCGTCGGCGTTGCTGCCGACGTCCGGTCACACGGCGAAGGCGAAGGCGATTGGCAGCGGTGCCGGCTTGCTGATGGGTCTGCAGGCGACCAACGTGCAGGCCACCAATACATCGCATGTCAGTGCTTACGGCGGACAGAATTTGCACTTGCCCTCGGCCGACGTGGTGATCGCCGCCGAGAATGACACCAACCAGCTTGCGGAAGGAACTGGTGTCGCCGGTGGCTACAATGCGGCTGGCGCGACGGTGGCGTTGGCGTCGTCGTCGGGCACCACGCATGCATATCTCGGCCTCGGCGCGGTGACGGCTGCGTCGAATCTCGGCGTGCTTGCGATCACCGCGACCGGCAGCGACAGCAATACGGCGAAGGCGACTGCGGGATCGGGCGGCCTCTCGGCCGGTGCGGCTGCGGTGGCAACCACCAACACGACCAGCACTACCGATGCCATCCTTTACGGCGGTGACACCGGCAACATGCTGTATTTCGGCGGCCTCGGCATCAATGCGCAGCATACGACAAACTATGCCGCCAATGGCGATGCGTTCCAGGCGTCCGCAATCGGCGCCAGCGGCGGCGTCGCCACCAATACGGTCGATTCGACTGTCGCGGCGACCGTCGGCACGCACCTGATCATCAATTCGGCCGGCGGCAATATGAACGTGATTGCCTCCGACAGCGTCAATCAAACCAGCGGCGGTGCGCGCGCCGGCTCCGGCGGTGCTGCGGCCGCAGGTGCCGCCGTGAGCGAGATCACCGTTACGCAGAACGTGACGACCAATATCGGCGCCGACACCATCCTCAGCCTCAATGACAATCCGGCGACGTCGACGGCGCTGATCAATATCGAGGCGTATAACTTCCTCAACACGACGGACAACGTCTCGCTGGTGGCCGGCGGTCTGTTTGCGGGCGGCGGTGCGCGCTCCACTATGGATGCGACCGCCAATGTCGCGGTCAATATCGCCGACCGCGTCCACCTGTTCAGCGCCGGCAATATCGCCATCGGCACCGCCGCGCTCATGACCGCGTCCAACAATGCCAGCGCCAGCCTGTATGGTTTGCTTGCTGGTGTCGGCGCGCGGACGAATGCGACGCAGAACGCGCATCAGAGCGTGAACGTCGGCGCGGCGACGGTCGAGGCATGGGGCCTGATCGATATCTATGCGGGCCAGAGCGGCGACGGCAGCTACGCCAGCAGCATCAAGTCGAACGGGACGACGGTGGTTTACAATTACACCGCGATTCCGATTTCGGCGGACTATCGCGGAACGGCCGTTGCCAACAGCTATGCCACGCTGACGCTCGGCACCGGTTCGCGCGTGCTGGGCGCCAACAACATTTTCCTCGGCTCGACGCCGGGGGCGACCACCGCCAACGGCTCCGGCACGAACTACAATCCGTATCTTTCGGTTTTCAGCACCGCCAGTTACCAGAACGACGGCAGAACCCCGATCACCAGCGGCGATGCGATCCTCAACGGCACGATCGCCGCCGGCATCCACAATCAGGAGATCGTCACCATCTCCTATGGTGGCGTGGTGACGCTGTCGGCCGGCGGTTCGCCTTATGGCCTGACGCTGGAGCAGATCGGGGAAAACGATCATTTCAGCTCGGTGATGAGCTACAATCACCAGGTCGTCCAGTACAAGCTTCTCGGCGCGTTCAATCCGAAGCAGGACGCCTACAACCAGATCGCGGACATGAGCGGTCTGACCGCGTCGCAGGTCAGTGCCGCGATCGCCGGCGGGCAACCGATTACGGCGCTGAACGATGATGCGGCCGGCACCAAGCAGCGTATGATCAATACGCTGATCCAGCAGATGCCCTATCTGGCGGACCAGACCGGCGCCGCTTACGCTTTCGGTGATATTCTTGCGTCGGCGGGCAATGTGTCGATCCTGGCGAGCCACGTCAGCGGCACTGCGGCGGTGACGGCGCGGAATGCACCGCTCATCAGCTTCGACAACCAGGGCACCAAGTTCCTGTTCACCTCGGCACTGGCCTTGAGCGGCGTCACGGGCGGACGGGTCGATTTCACCGGCGAAGGTCGTGAACAAGGCTCGGGTCTGACCATCACGCGCGATCTGTCGTCGTGGACGCCGACGATCCAGCTCATGGCGAGCTATAACGCCGTCAATGCCAATCGTCAGCCGATCGACCAGCAAGGCAATCTGCTGCTGACGACGCCTGACATTTATTTCGGTGGCGTCGTCACCAACGTGAACGGCATTCTCAACGTCAACAACCAGCTCGGCAACGTGCTGATCACGCGCGACATCCGCGCCGGCACCGTGGTCATGACCGTTCCCGAGGGGCTGATCGGCGGCAATCTCGGTGCCAACAGTATTTATAACTCGAACTTCGACGTCGCTGCGCAATGGGCGACTCCGAATGGGGAGTATCGCCCGACCGACGTTCTCACGGCGGTCTACGCTGCGGCGACTTATCTCGGTATGTACGGGCAGGGGGATGGCAGGATCGCCATCGGCGGTAACGGGAGCATGTTCCCGTATTATTATTATACGAACCAGCAAGGATATTCCGGCACCGCGTCCACCGTTACCGATTTTGGCGGCTCCGCCAGCACAGTCTTCACCGCGCGCATGCTCGCGGCCTTCTACGACGGCGCGCACAACAACAGCCCGTCGCTTTATTCGTGGATATTCCTGCCGGTCGGCGAGGGCGTGACGCCGAGCAGCGGCGGCACGGCCGCGTCGTGGGTTCGCAACCAGTATCTGAACCAGGCCTATTCGGGCGACAGCGGTCCGTTCAACTATGCGAACGGCGGCAACTTCTTCCAGGTCGTCCAGATCCAGAACCAAGTCGTCAACGGTGTCCACGCCGATTCCACGACGCCGCCGAGCAATGCCGGGAGACCGACGATTCAAGCCGGCAAGGCATTGATCCTCTCGGCGTCGGCGCTCAACATCAACGGCACGATCGAGGTCGGCCAGAGCAGCAACTATTCGGTTAATATCGGCGACGACGCCAAGGCCCTCATCAAGGACATCAAGGATCACGCCGACAAACTCGCGCGGGCGCAAAGCGCCGCTGCCGCCGGACAATACGTCGATCTCAAGGATGTGGTGACGGTGGTGAACGGCACCGACGTCAAGGTTACGGCCAAGTACAATGCGCTGACCGATCAGATCCTGCTCGATCCGGTGGTGCAGGGCACCGGCGGCTACGTCTATCTCAACGGCCGCATCCTCAGCACCTCGACCAGCGGTGATCCGATGGGCAACATCATCGTTCACGGTGGTGCGGGTACGGTCACGGTCAACAACACCACCGGCACGGCGCTGGTGACGAACATCATCAACACCGGCATCAGCGCCGCCAGCGTCGTCGAGTTCGTCGACCATGCGAGGGACCTGACGACCTGGTACGTCTATAATGCGGGTGCGCCCGCCGGCCAGCAGGTGGCGAAGTACGAGGCATCGGGCGTCAATGTCGGCAGCTATATCGGGCTGACGCCGACCTATTCGGCGAATTCAGGCCTGACCTACCGGACCGCAGACCAACTCTATCAATGGGTCGACACGGCGAGCCTGTCGCGCGCGCCGACCAGCGACATGTCGGTGTTCGGCTGGCACTTCGATAACATCGTGTCCGCCAATTCGGCGATCTATCCCTATGCGCGGTCGGCGCCGCGAGTCGTCAACGGCACACAGACCTATAATTTCCAGGAATCCATATCGGCGACCGGCGATTACACCGAGTATCAGATCAACACGACCGCAGACAAACTCTACGGATCGGACTTCCACGGCACCTGGTTCCGCGAGCGGTTCGAACACCTGACCCTGACGATGACCAACAGCGTCAAGGCGAACTTTCCGATCGGCATCAGCTTCACCGGCGGCGGCACCAGCAACATCGCCGTGAATTCGAATGCCAGCGTGATCGTCAACGCCTCGATCAACAATCTTCAGGGCAATACCAGCATCACCACCACCGGCGCCAATTCAGCGATCGTCGCCGGCGCAACGCCGTTCATCTCGGGCGTTTCCGTGGCGTTGAACGGAGAAGGCGGCGTCGGCACTCTCGACAAGCCGCTGCCGGTTGCCACCTACGGCGGCACCTTCTCGGCATCGTCGATCGATCACGACATCGCGGTAGCGGCGGTTGGCAATCTCACGCTCACGCAGGTGACGGCCAATCCGGCCGTGGCCGGCAACCCGTCGCAGGGCAACATCTTCATTTCGGCGAGCGGCGACATCAATGCGGCTTCGCCCTATAACGCCGGCAACCCGACCATCGTCGGCAAGTCCATCACCATCAACGCCACCGGTGCGATCGGCGCCGTGTCCGGGATCGTGAACGGGCAGGCCGCGCCCACCAGCATCAATCCCATCGTCATCCAAGCGACGGCGACGCAGCTCTCCGATGGCAGGTATGACGGCGGCGTCCTGAACAGCAAATCGGCGACCGGGACTTATCTTCTGCAATTGAGCGGCGATCTGCGCGTCGGCTTCGTCAGTTCCGACGGTCCGGTGTTCCTCGGCGCCGCGACCGGCAGCCTTCTCAATGGACTGGCGACGCCGGGCCTGACCACCGCGCAAACCGCTTATCTTCAGAACGTGTGGGCGCAGTTGAACCTGCTCGGCACCGGCGGCACGCCGGGTTCGGTGGTGGCCTATCAGGCGCTCGTCAACACCGCCTATAACGACTACTGGCAACTGCGCAATCTCGCCTTCTATGACGGCACCAATTACAGCGCCACGACGGCAGCGACGACGCTCGACCCGGCGACGATCAAGAGCCAGCTCGCCGCGAGCCTCAATGTGCCGGTGACAGACGTCACCGATCTACAGGTGCAGGCGGAAATCGCGGCACGTTCGGATGCGATCAAGGCGCAGATCGCTGCGAGGCTGAATGTGGCGGTTACGACCATAACCGACGCGCAACTCGCGGCTGAGGTCGCCAACCGCGATCTTGGCCGCAAGATGATCGCGGCGCAGCTCGCCGCCAAGGCCGGCGTCGACGTCTCGACCATTACCGATAACCAGGTCGAGCTTGAGGCCGCGACGCGATTCCTGAAGGCGCAATATCTGCTCGGGATCAAGACGGTGGCGGATTTCCCGGCGTCGCTGCCGGGGGCGGATGCGGGCGCGCCGCCGGTGTCGCTGACGACGCTGTTTGGCGCTTCGACCCAGCAGGCGGCACAGTATCAGGTCGATCAGACGCAAGCGCTGCACGATGTGCTGGCGACCGGCAACTACGACTCCACTTTCCGCTTCGTGCTGCCGGAGACATCGGGACTGTATCAGAAGCTCGCGTCTGGCTCGCAGTGGACGCTGGATCAGCTCACCTACACCGTGAGCCCCGGCGCCAATCCGGAGAACAACGTTCCGGCGACGCCGATATCGCTGATGGACCGCAATGTCCGTGGCCAGCAGGTGATGCTCTATGCGCCGAACGGCACCATCGGCAGCCTCGCCGCGCCGGAACAGTTCACGTTCCGCAGCGATAATGCCTCCAATCTGACCGCCGCGCAGAAGGCGCTGTTGGCATCGGCCGGCCCCGGCCAGTTGACGGTGCAGGTGGAAGATGTCGCAGGCAGCAACGGCGCCATCAAGCAATATACCGTCACCATCGCCCAGCAGAGCCTCGTGGTCATCGATCCGTATGGCCCGGTGTCGGCGCTGGCGCAGTCGCAGATCTATCTCGGCAGCAAGACGAACCTGTTGCTGGGCGGCATTCCGATCTCCGCTTACGGTCCGATGACGGCGGCTTATGCTGCCGGCGTGCAGACCATCCAGTCCGGCGACGTGCGCTTGCAGGCGGGCCAGAGCATCCTCGGCGGCGTCGTAAATCAGGTCGCGATCTCCGGTAATATCGCCAACCTGACGCTGATCGCGGATACCGGCAGCATCGGCCAGGCGACGAATGGCGATCCGGCATTGAATCCGAATGCGCTGCTGCTGGCGCTGACCGGCGCGACCAGCCAATTCGACCAGGCGAAGGCGGCGCAAGGCATCTACATTCGCCAGACCGCCGGCGATCTCGTGGTTGGAAACATCAACGCCGGCAGCGGCAGCGACAGTGCCCTTCAGCTTGGTGCAACCGGCAGTATCTATGCCGAGTCCCAGTTCACCGACCGCAGCACCGTCCACATCGTCGCGACCTCACTCGATGTGCGCGCGGGTGGCAGCGTCAGCTTCAATCAAGGCAACTTCCAGCCCTTGCAGGTCAAGATCACCGGCGCGATCACCGGCCTTGCCGCCGACGCGATGACGTTGTTGAGCCCGAATGCAAGCATGATGATTGGGCGGGCGGGTGACTACGGCACGCTGGTTGTCGGCGGTGCGCTGACGCTCGATACCGTCGGCGACCTCACCATCGCAGCCAATACGACGGCGGGCGGGTCGCTGCAGTTGCTTGCCAATGGCACGGTGATGTTCTCGGTCGGCACATCGGCCGCGCCGATCACGGCAAGCAGCACCACGGCAAGTGTCACGCTGGCGGCGGCGATGCTATCGATGGGCGCCTTCACCGATATCAACGCTGCCGGCGCCATCATCGTCACCACCACCGGCGATGCGACGCTCGGCCGGTTGACCTCGTCGCTGGCCTTTGCGAGCGCAGGCAACGCCATTTCAGTGACCGCGGGCGGCCTGACCTCTCTCGGTGCGATCTTCAGCAATGGTGACGGCCGCGATAATGTATCGCTGAGCGGCACCAATGCCGCGGTATTGCTCAGGGCGAGCGGCGATATCGGCACGGAGACGGACCGGCTTGTCTTGAACGCGGCGACGGCGGCGATCGACTCCATGCGCGGCGACGTGTTCCTGTCCTCAGGACGAACGCTTCACGTCACTTCCGGCACGGCGACACTCGGCGCCTTCTCGTTGATCGGCGGCGCCACGCTCACGCTTGATATCCTGAATGCTGGAATGAGTATTGATGTGCGCTCGACAGGTGGGGCTGTGAACCTCGGCACGGTGATGTCGGGTGGCTCGCAAACCATCCGGGCGGCGGGCGACATAATATTCGCCAGCTTGACCGCCGGCGGCACCGGAAGTGACGTCGGCAATATTGATGTGACCGCCGATACCGGCGCGATCCAAGGTGGCACTGTCTCCGCCCATGGCTCGGCCAGTCTCACGGCTGCGACGGACAACAAAGGCACCGGTGTGGAGGCGACCACCGGATCGCTCACTATGTCCGGGCACGTGATCGATTGGGGCACGCTGCACGCCGGAACCTTGATCGATGCGCGTGCGACTGGAGCGGTGACGTTCACCACCGTGACCAGCGGCAGATCGATTGACATGCGTTCCAGCGGCAGCGCGGTGAATCTCGGCACGGTGACGTCGGGTGGCTCGCAGACTGTCCGGGCGGCAAGCGACGTCTTGTTCAGCCGTTTGACCGCGACTGGCACCGCCGGTGACGCAGGCAATATCGATGTCACCGCCGATACCGGTGCAGTTCGTGGCACGACAATCGAGGCGAATGGTTCGGCGGCACTGACGGCAGCAACTGCCAACAACGGGACGAGCGCAACGGCGACAACGGGTTCGCTGGCGGTGTCGGGCGGTGCGGTTGACTGGGGCAGCCTGAATGCCGGCACGTTGATGGAGGTGCGCGCCACCAACGGTGCCGTGAATCTTGGTACTGCGATCAGCGGCGGCTCGCAGACGATCAGCGCGGCGGGCGACGTGACGTTTGCCAGCCTCACCACCAGCGGCATCATCGGCGATGTGGGCAATATCGGCGTGACCGCCGCCGGCGGCGCGATCCAGGGCGGCACGATCGTGGCAAACGGCTCGGCGATCTTAACGGCGGCGACAAGCAATACAGGTGCAAATGCCGCGGCGACGACCGGTTCGCTGACTTTGGCCGGCGCGAGCCTGATAGACTGGAGTATCGTCAATGCCGACACCACGATGGATGTGCGCTCTACCGGCGGCGCGGTGAATCTCGGGACCGCGATCAGCGGAGGCTCGATGACGTTGACTGCCGCTACCACCAATAAGGGTACGAAGGCGGTAGCGGTCACTGCATCGCTTGCGATGTCGGGCGGTGTGATCGATTGGGGGAGGTTGATTGCCGGAACGAGTATCGACGCGCGTGCGACCGGTGCGATCAGTCTCGCCACGATAACCAGCGGTTTGACGACGGACGTGCAATCGACCGGTGATGCAGTGAATCTTGGTACTGCGACCAGCGGTGGTTCGCAGATGATCCGAGCGGCGAGCGACGTGACCTTTGGTCAACTCAAGGCGATCGGCACGAGCAGCGATGTTGGCAATATCGGCGTGGTCACCGATAGCGGTGCAATCCATGGCGATACTGTCGTCGCCCATGGCTCGGTGAACTTAAGTGCGCACGCTGACAACAGAGGAACGATCACGACCGCGACGACTGGTGCACTCGCAATGTCGGGTGACGTGATCGATTGGCGCGCGTTGAACGCCGGAACCAGTATCGAGGTGCGTGCGACCGGTGCGATCAACCTTGCTACGACAATGAGCGGCACTACGACGAGCCTGCGCTCGACGGACGGCGCTGTCATTCTCGGTGCGGCAACATCTGGCGGTTCGCAGACGATCCGGGCCGCGAACGATGTCAGCTTCACCACTCTGAAGACGAATGGCGTCAGCGACGATATCGGCGATGTCTCCGTGACTGCTGATGCTGGCGCAATCCAGGGCGACACGGTTGCCGCGAATGGTTCGGCGACGTTGACGGCTGCAACCCGTAACAAGGGCACGAGTGCGACGACGGTCACTGGGTCGCTGATGCTGGCCAGCGCCGGGTTTCTCGATTGGGGCCGGCTGAATGCAGCCACTTCGATGGATGTGCGTGCGAATGGTGCAGTAGATCTCACCACGGCGACCAGCGGCGCGACGATGAAAATACGCTCGAGTGGCGGAGCGGTGTCGCTCGGTGCAGCGACATCTGGCGGCTCGCAGGAAATTCGGGCGGCCAGCGATGTGGTGTTTACCAATCTGGCCGCCAACGGGACCGCTGCCGGTGATGTCGGCAATATCACCGTGGCCGCTGACGCCGGAGCGATCCAGGGTAATACGGTTGTCGCGAATGGTTCGGCGGCGCTGATGGCTGCAACCAATAACAAGGGCTCCAGTGCGACGGCGACCACGGGCTCGCTGATGCTGGCAAGCGTTGGCGTGACCGATTGGGGAGCGTTGAACGCCGGCACCTCAATTGAGGCATATGCGACAGGCGCGATCAATCTCGCCACGACAGCCAGCGGGACCACGACGAATCTGCGCTCAAGCGGTGGTGCTGTCGCTCTCGGCGCGGCGGCATCGGGTGGGTCGCAGACGATCCGGGCTGCGAACGATGTCAGTTTCACCGTTCTGAAGACCAATGGCATCAGCGGAGATACCGGAAATGTGACGGTGACGGCCGACGATGGAGCAATCCGGGGTGGTGTCGTGACTACTCATGGTTCAGCCGCGCTGACGGCTGCCACCGACAACACCGGCGATACGCTGACGGCAACCACGGGCGATATCAGCCTTCATGCCGGCGGTCTGATCGATTGGAACGTGATCAAGGCGGATCGGGCGATATCCGCTAGATCAACCGGCGGCTCGGTCCGATTTGGAACGGCAGTGAGTGGCGGTAGCCAAACCCTGCAAGCCTATAACGACGTTGTCTTCGGCCATCTTGAAGCCGGCGATGCAGCATCGGATTCCGTCAGAATCGATCTGCGAGCGATTAACGGGCAGGTGCGGGGAGGTGATATCCTGACGCGCGGCGACGTCAGCCTTGCTGGCAAAGCGGACCTGACGCTCGAAACCCTTCAGGGTGGGTCGGTGGTCTTGACTGCGCCGCATGATATTTCAGTGACGGAATTGAATGTCTTTCGCTCGCTGACACTGGCCGCCGATACTATTCATGGCGCTGTGATGCAGATTCCATCCGTGCCGGCCGTCCCGCTCCACGTGGCGCTGACCGGCTTTAATGGTGGTGTTGCGACCACGGCAAACCTGAGTCTCGTTTCACCGGCCGTCATCATCGATCAATACAAAGCGGTGGATTCCACGCTGGTGGTTCGCTCCCCGCAGTTGAGAATCGTCGAGGGCTATGTGCCGGGTCAGATGATGCTGAGCATGCTGGCTGGGCAGATTCTCATGAACAACCGCAGCCCCGCGCCGGTCGGCAACATCGATCTTCAACTCTACCAACCCGACGGCTTCTTCTCGATGTCGCAGATCGGCCAAATCAACCTCAGCAACACCTACGTCGTCTGGTACGACACGACGATTTCTTCCGTTATTACCAACTATGACGGCGGCAATTTTGGCGGCACCAGTTTTGTCCGCAATTCGGTGGAGGACATGCGGAATCCCGGGGCCTTCGATCCCGGCGACGAGAAGAAAAGTGGATTGGCAACCTTCTATCTGCTCGGGCAGCAGGCACTCGGCTTTCGGGATCATCCAGTAATGCCGATCGAGGTTTTGGGTCATGGTCCGGCGATCAATCTGAAGGGACTATTTGACGGCAGGCGCCCGACCAAGAAGCGGCGGCAGCAGGCGCGTGTCACGGGAGCAAAGGGGCATCACGCGGATGCTCGTTTCGCTCTCGGTGTTCGATAGGATTGCAGATGCAAAGCCACCGTAATCGCGAAGCGATCAAGCGCACGGTGGCATCTATCGCTGCCGGAGTGGCGCTTCTCTCCGCGCCAGCCGTGCGCGCGCAGGTGCCGCCTCCGCAGGTAAATCCCGGTATCATCGAGAACGACGTTCAACGTCAGCGCCAGCGTATCGAGCAGCAGCAACAAACTCCGAAGCAGCAGGGACCGGCGGTTATCGGTCCGGCACGGGCGCCAGCCATCGTCATTCCGGGTGGAGGTCCGCGTTTTCTGTTGCGGCGAATCGAGTTCGATGCCTCGAAGTTCATAACGTCGGACGAACTGAAGGCGATCGCGTCGAAGCATGTCGGAAGTCAGGTCGATATCGCTGGTCTGCAAGGCATCGTCGCCGAGATCAACCAGATCTATACGCAGCGGGGCATCGTCACCGCGATCGCAACACTTCCGCCGCAAACCGCGACGAACGGCACCATCAAGATCAAGCTGACGGAAGGACGCCTTCAGAAAACGACGGTTGAGGGAGCGAAACAGACCAGGCCGGCTTATATCCTTCAGCAGGTTCATCCCCCCGCCGGTGAAGTTCTCGACGTTCCGCAACTCACCAACGACATCACCAGATTCAATCGGACGAACGAGGTTCAGATCAGGGCGCTCCTGCAGCCCGGCACCGACTTCGGCCTTACCGATCTCCAACTGGCGGTGACCGAACCTGCGCGAAACACGCTTCAACTCTTCTATGACAATCAGGGCGTGCATACGACCGGCCGCAATCAAGGTGGCATCTACTACAAACTGCACGGGCTCGCCGGCATAGACGACCGCCTCACATTTTATGGTGTGAAGTCGGAAGGCAATCTCAACGGCAATGTCGCCTATAACGTGCCGTTCAATCCCTGGGGTGGTCGCATCGGCCTCAGCTATACCCAAGGGCGGATCAAGATCGTTCAAGGGACATATGAACATCTGGATGTGACAGGGAGATCCAATCAGGCAAGCGTAAATATCGCGCAGCCGATTTTCACGGACCAGACTTGGCTTCTTCAGGCGATCGGAGCCTACACTTACGGTAACTCCGAAACGGAATTCTCGCGTGTGGCGGTCACGGATGACCGCTACGGAAAAACCACGGGTGGCCTCTCGATCAATCTGCAGGGCGACTCTTATTCGCTGACGTTTTCCCCAGCCTATAACCGTATCGAATGGCACGATAAGATTCTCGGTGGTCAACGCAGTTTCGATACGGCGACTGGATCGTTCAACGGATTGGTTCGCTTCCCCGGAAAGTACTACGCGGTCGGGCTCGGCAGCTATCAGTACACACGGGAAAAGTTGGTTCCGGGTGATCAGCTGTTCTCGATCGGAGGTCCGACCACCGTTCGCGGCTATCCGACGAACACCGCCGCTGGCGACAGCGGCTATTATCTCAATGTCGAGCTTCATCGCGATCTGTCTGACATTGTCAAAAGGCTGGACGCATATGCCTTTATCGACAGCGGCGCGGTGTATTCGACGTCACCGGCGCGGACTCAGT
This sequence comes from Hyphomicrobiales bacterium, assembly GCA_017305595.1. Classification (GTDB taxonomy): domain Bacteria; phylum Pseudomonadota; class Alphaproteobacteria; order Rhizobiales; family Xanthobacteraceae; genus 62-47. The sequence continues at coordinate 64,242 of JAFKKL010000006.1, forward strand.
TGGATTCATCCGGCATCGGCGCATCGTGGACGCCCGTCGCAGCGCTTACGCTGGAGGCAAATGTGAGTGTGCCGTGGCGCAGGGTCGTACCCAATCAATCTCGTGTCGAGTTCTATGGACGCGTCAGCTTCAGGCCGTTGGCTCTGCTGGACGTCAAGTAACAGCGCCATTCGGGCGTGCATTCCAAGGGAGCCAAATATGATTTCGTTGTTTCATCGCCTATCTGTCATAACGGGTGCGATCCTCGCGCTTCTAGTAGCCGCGCAAGGGCCAGCGCTGAGCCAAAAGAAGGACGCGCCCGCCGCGCCGGCCGGCGCATCGAACATCGTTTCGGCGAACGTGGCGCAGGTCGAGGGCTTTCGGTCCGCCAAATTCGGGATGAGCGAAGCGGATGTGAAGACTGCGATCGCCAAGGACTTCGGGCTGAAGGGCGATGCCGTCCGGGAGCAGGCAAACCCGGGCGAGCGCACCAAGGTACTGGTGGTGAAAGTGCCGGATCTGCTGCCCGGCGGCGGAACAGCCGAGGCTTCTTACGTCATCGGCTACCAATCCAAGAAGCTTATTCAGGTGTCGCTATCCTGGTCGAAGGCGATCGATGACAAGATGACGCCGGAGCAGTTGTTCTCGAATTCCAGCGTGCTGCGGTCGCATTTCGTGGCGGAGGGATTCCGGCCGGACACCGTTGCAACGAATATGCCGATCAATGGCGGCATTCTGATGTTTCGGGGCAGCGATGCAAAGGATCGGACCGCGATGTTGATCCTGCAAGGCAGCCTGGCGCAGGGGCACGACAATCAACGGGTCCTGACCCCGACGGCGCTTCTGCTGTTCTACATAGCGGACGCCAAGACGCCGGACGTATACCGGCTGCCGCCCGGTTCGTTCTGAGCGCGAAGGCCGGCCGCGTCCTTTCGGGAGAGGACCGAAATCATTTCGCTTTCACATATCGGTCGCGTCTGTGCCGAAAATGTTAAGTTAAAACGCGGCTCGTCCGCGTTTTTTCATTTGTGGGAATGCGCGAACCTGCCTAGAGCTTCTTCGCTTCTGACAGATTCGGGAGCGAGGCTTCGGCCTGCGGTCCTGGCCCGTCCTCATGGCACCGCTGGTCAGCGCCTTGCCCGAGGACGAAGAGGATCAACCCGGCAGCGCTGACCTTCATCGCCGCCAACATGACGTGATCTGATGATGTCAGGTTTCGCAAAGTCTTTTCAATGGCTTGGCCAGCATGAACGAGTCCTGTGGGGCATCGCCGCGGTGCTCGTCGCGGGCAGTGCCGCCGTCGCCATCGTGCGCAGCGGCGCGGAGCCGCGTGGCGGTCTGGAGATGTCCAGCCAGTCGCGCCGCAGCGGGCCGCGCTATATCCCGAGTCAGGCCGAGTGGGCTGCCCTCACGGTCGCGCCGGTATCCGACTATACGTTTCGGACCGAACGTATCACCGAGGGCAAGATCGCGGTCGATGAGGATCGCGCCACGCCGGTATTTTCGCCCTATGCCGGCCGGGTGATCAAGCTGCTGGCGCGGCCCGGCGATCACGTCGCGCAAGGCCAGCCGCTGTTTGTCATCGAAGCCGCCGATACCGTGCAGGCGCAGAACGATTTCATTGCCGCGGCAGCGGGCCTCAACAAGGCGAAGTCGCAGCTCGAACTGGCGAAGATTCAGAACACCCGCGCTCGCGATCTGTTCGACGGCAAGGCCATTCCGCTGAAGGATTTCCAGCAGGCGCAGGCGACGCTGGTGTCGGCCGAGAACGACCAGCGCGCGGCGCAGACGGCGCTTGAGGCCGTGCGTAACCGGCTACGCATCCTCGGCCTCAGCGAGCAGGCCATCGCCGACTTCCAGCAGAAGGGCCGGATCGACCCGGAAACCACCATCGTTGCGCCGATTGCGGGCACCGTGGTCCAGCGCAAGATCGGTCCCGGCCAGTACATCAACGCCGGCGCCAACGATCCGGTGTTCGTGATCGGCGATCTCTCCACGGTCTGGCTCACTGCTTTCGTTCGCGAAAGCGATGCCGCGATGGTGGCGGTCGGGCAGGAGGTCGCTTTCAAGGTGTTGGCGTTGCCGGATCGCGACTTGCGCGCCCGCATCGACTACGTCTCCGCCGCCATCGATCCTGCGACCCGGAGATTGATGGTGCGCGCCACGGTGAACAACATCGACGGCCTCCTGAAGCCGGAGATGTTCGCCAACGTCACCATTTTCGCCGCCGCCAATCACGCCGCGGTCGGCGTGCCGAAGCGGGCGTTGATCTACGAGGGCGACGAGGTCCGGGTCTGGGTGGTGCACGACGACAAGTCGATCGAATTGCGCAAGATCAAGACCGGCCTGACCAACGGCGATCTGGTGGAGGTGCTGGGCGATCTCCACGCCGGCGAGCGCATCGTCACCAAGGGCAATCTTTTCATCGACCGGGCAGCCTCGGGAAGCTGATCGTCCCGGCTCTGAAAGTATCGGCCATCCATGCAACGCCTCGCCGCTTTTGCCGTCCATCGCCGGATCCTGATGGTGGGGCTATTCGCCGCCGTGCTGATCGGCGGGCTCATCGCCTTCGCCCGGCTCAACATCGAGGCCTATCCTGATCCGACCCCGCCGATGGTCGATATCGTGACGCAAAGCCCCGGCCTGTCGTCGGAGGAGATCGAGCGTTATATCACCATTCCCATCGAGACGCAGGTGGCCGGCATCAAGAACCTGCGCACCATCCGCACCGTTTCGCTCTACGGCCTGTCCGACGTCAAGCTGCAATTCTCCTTCGACTATACCTATGACGAGGCCTTGCAGCAGGTGCTCAACCGGCTGTCGCAATTGCCGCCGTTGCCGGGCAACGTGCAGCCGCAGATATCTCCTCTGAGCGCGGTCGGCGAGATCTATCGCTATCGTCTGGTGGGGCCGCCGAACTACAGCGTGCTCGATCTCAAGACATTGCAGGACTGGGTGTTGCAGCGCCGCTTCCGTGCGGTGCCTGGCGTCATCGACGTTACTGGCTGGGGCGGCAAGACCAAGACCTACGAGGTACAGGTCGATTTCAATAAGCTGGTGGCCTACGGGCTAACGTTGCCGCAAGTGCTTCAGGCGATCGGCAACGCCAACATCAATGTCGGCGGCAACACCGTCGATATCGGCTCGCAATCGGCGGTGGTGCGCGGCGTCGGCCTGATCCGCTCGATCGACGATCTCGCGACCACCATGATCGCGCAGAGCGGCGGCAATCCGGTGCTGGTGCGCGACATCGCGACCGTCGGCATCGGCGAGAAGCCCCGGCTCGGCATCGCCGGCATGAACGACGTCGATGATATCGTGCAGGGCATTGTGCTGATGCGGCGCGGCGAACAGAGCACGCCGACGCTGGCGCGGGTCGAGGCGGTGGTGAAATCCATCAACGCTTCCGGCGTGCTGCCGCCCGGCGTCCGCATCGAGCGCATTTACGACCGCAAGGACTTGATCGACGTCACCACGCACACCGTGCTGCATAACATGATCGTTGGCATCCTCCTGATCGTGCTGCTGCAATGGCTGTTCCTCGGCAACCTTCGCAGCGCCCTGATCGTCGGCGCGACAATTCCGTTCGCGCTCTCCTTCGCCGTCATCATCATGGTGCTGCGCGGCGAATCCGCCAATCTGCTGTCGGTCGGCGCCATCGATTTCGGCCTGATCGTCGATGGCACCGTCATCATGGTGGAGGCGATCTTCCGCCGTCTCTCGCAGACCGCTCGGCTCTCGGAGGAGGAGCAGAGCCGCGCGCCGCCGGGCACGGTGGCGGAGATGAAGGACCACGCCATCCTCAGCGCCTCGAGCGACGTGGCGCGCTCGATCTTCTTTGCGGCCGCGATCATCATCGCCGCGTTCCTGCCGCTGTTCACCCTGAGCGGCGTCGAAGGCAACATCTTCGGACCGATGGCGCGCACCTACGCCTACGCGCTGGCCGGCGGCCTGCTCGCGACCTTCACGGTGACGCCGGCCCTGAGCGCCATCATCCTGCCGTCGCATATCGAGGAGACCGAGACCCGACTGATGCGCTGGCTGCATCGCCTCTATATGCCGGTGCTGCGCTGGGCGGTGACGAGCTACAGGCTGGTGCTGGCCGGCGCCGCCTGCCTCATGGTGATGACCTTCATCGTCGGCCATTTCCTCGGGCTTGAATTCCTGCCCAAACTTGAGGAAGGCAACCTCTGGATTCGCGCGACGCTGCCGTCGACCATCTCGCTGAAAGAAGGCAACGGCTACGTCAACGAGATGCGGCGGATGATCCGGGCGCGGCCGGAGGTCGAGTCGGTGGTGTCGCAGCAGGGCCGCCCCGACGACGGCACCGACGCCGCCGGCCTGTTCAACGCCGAGTTCTTCGCGCCGCTCAAGTCGGTGAAGGATTGGCCCGGCGTCAAGGACAAGGATGCGCTCACCGCCGAATTGCTGGCGCAACTGCAAGCGAAATTCCCCGGCGTCGAATTCAACTTCTCGCAGTACTTGCAGGACAACGTCGCCGAAGCCGTGTCCGGCGTGAAGGGCGAGAATTCGGTCAAGCTGTTCGGCAACGATCTCGCCGCGCTCACCGAGACGGCGGACAAGATCAAGTCGGTGCTTGCCACCGTGCCGGGCGTCGTCGATCTGTCGGTGTTCACCTCGCTCGGGCAGCCGACGATCCAGATCGATGTCGATCGCGCACGTGCCGCGCGTTACGGACTGTCGCCGGGCGATATCAATTCCACCATCCGCGTCGCTATCGGCGGCGACAGCGCCGGCGATCTCTATGAGCCCGGCTCGGACCGGCACTTCCCCATCATTATCAGGCTGGCGCCGGAATACCGCAAAAGCGCCGAGGCGATCCAGAACCTGCGGATCGGGGCTCAAGGGCCGAACGGTACCATCACCCAAATCCCGCTCAGCGAGGTTGCGTCGATCAAGCTGGTGTCCGGCGCGGCCTACATCTATCGCGAGCAGCAGGAACGTTACTTACCGATCAAGTTCTCGGTGCGCGGCCGCGATCTCGGCAGTGCCATCAAGGAGGCGCAGGACAAGGTGGCCGAGCAGGTGCAGTTGCCGGCCGGCTCGCGGCTCGAATGGGTGGGCGAGTTCGGCAACTTGCAGGATGCCATCCGCCGGCTGTCCATCGTGGTGCCGATCAGTCTCGCGCTGATCGCGATGTTGTTGTGGTTCAACTTCGGCTCGCTGACCGACACGCTGCTGGCGATGAGCGTGATTCCGATGGCGATCTTCGGCGGCGTGGTCGGGCTGGTGGTGTTCGGCATTCCGTTCAGCGTCTCAGCCGCGATCGGCTTCATCGCGCTGTTCGGTATCGCGGTGATGGACGGCATCATCATGCTGTCGCAGTACAATCAACTGATCGATGACGGGCTGGACCGCATGAAGGCGGTGATCCGCACCGGCGAGTTGCAATTCCGTCCGGTGCTGATGACGTGCGCGGTGGCCGGGATCGGGTTGTTGCCCGCGGCGCTGTCGTCCGGCATCGGCTCTCAGGTGCAGAAGCCCTTGGCGGTGGTGGTGGTCGCCGGCATGCTGATTGCGCCGCTGGTGATCCTGGTGACGCTGCCGGTGCTGATCTCGCGCTTCGCGCGCGGCCGATAAAACTAATCGTCGCCCTATTTGCCCGAAGGCGTGCGCAGGCCGTGCCAGGCGTCGCGCACCTGATGATAATGCACCTCCGGCAGGTAGTCCGGGGTGTGCAGGCCGAGCGTTTTGACGTCGAGACTGCCAACTGCGCCAAGCAGCGTGTAGGAGGCGATCACGCGATCGCGCTGCGCGCCGATCAATCGCGCCTTGGCCGCCACCAGATCCTGCTGCGCGTTGAGTACGTCCACGGTGGTGCGCTGGCCGCCTTGCGCTTCCTTGCGGACGCCGTCGAGCGCGACGGTGGCCGCGCGCACCTCGGATTCCGCCGCACCGACCGCGGTCCGCGCGCCTTCGTAGGAGACCCAGGCGGCGACGGCGGCAGTGCGTGCCTGATTGCGCACCTGCTCCAGCACCAGCCGACTTTGCGACGCCAGTTCCTTAGCCTGCCGGGTCTGCGAGGCGGCGGTGCCGCCGTCGTAGATCGGCGCGGTGATCTGGCCGAGTACATAGGCCTGATCGGTCGCGTTGGTGCCGAGCGTCGTATCGGTCTGCCGCGAGCGGCTGGCGCCGCCCTGCACGGTGACGGTCGGGTACAGGCTGCTTTCCGCGACATTGATGGTCTTCTCGGCCATATCGGCATCGAAGCCCGCCGCCAGCACCGCCGGGTTGGCCCGGAACGCCAGTGTAGTCGCCTCGTCGCGGCTGCGCGGCACTAGGCGCACCACCGGCTCGGCCGGGCTGAGCCGGCCCGGCGCCTGACCGATGACCTGCGTATAGGTCGCCTGGCTGACAGCGAGTGCGACTTCGGCCGCGTTCTGGTCCGCCAGTCCGCGATTGAGCCGCGCTTCCGCCTGTGCGGTGTCGGTCGGCGTCACGTCGCCGGCGTTGAGCCGCCGCTGCGCGACGTTCAGCGTTTCCCGCAGTGAGGCGACATTGGCGCGCTGCGCATCCACCAGCGACTGGTTGGCGAGCACATTGGTATAGGCGGTCACGGCGTCGAGCAGCACGCCTTGCCCGACGTTGCGCAACGCCTCGCGGCCGGATTTCACCTGAAGCTCGGCGACGCGCACGCTGTTGGCGGTCTTGAAGCCGTTGAACAGCGTCTGCGTCACCGTCACGCCGATGGTCCACGGCTTCTGCGTCGCGGTCTGGATCGAGTTGTCCGGAAGCAGGTTGCGCACGGCTTGCATGCCGCCACTCAGGCTGGCGATGATTTGTGGCCGATAGCCGGCGAGCGCCTGCGGCACATTCTCATCGGTAGCGCGCTGGCGGGCGCGCTCGGCATTAAGTTGCGGATTGGTCTGGTAAGCCTTCACCAGCGCATCGGCGATGGTTTCGGCGTGGCCGGACGTCGGGATCAGCCAGACGCACAACGGTATCGCGAACATGACCGCCGGACGTCGCAGCCGTGACGCCGCGCCAACTTTCGACGCCTGCCGTGCCATGTGTTCCGCCGTGATCCGAAAAAGCGCCAGATATCTATCCTGTTTAGTGATCCCGGCGGCCGGTGACAAATGGTTGCGCCGCAATGCCTGTGGTTTATTGGCCGGGCGGATCACAATCTTATGACGACGGCGCTGTCGTCCGGCCATCCGGTCTTCCGAAGGTGCCGCCCGCCGGGGAAGGCGTGGCTGCGCCTCGTCTTTATGCCGCCTTTATGCGCCGCTCCGACATTCCCAATCGTTTCCTGATTTCGATCGGCCTATCTGCATCGAGGGTCCCAAACGGTGGGAGATGCTTCGATGCTTGATGTTCTGATGGTGGTGCTGGGCCTGGCCCTTTTCGCGATCACGGCCACCTACGCCTTCGCCTGCGATTGGCTGTGAGGAGGCGACGATGTCTTTCGACTACGTCCTCGCCGCTGCCGTGACGGTCGGCCTGCTGATCTATCTCACCTACGCCCTGCTGCGGCCCGAACGCTTTTAGGAGAACGTCCATGACCGTCATCGGCTGGATGCAAATACTGCTGTTCTGCGCGCTTGTGCTCGCGCTCGTTATACCGCTGGGCGGATATATGACGCGCGTCTTCAACAGCGAGCGGACGCTTCTGTCTCCGATCCTGCGGCCCTGCGAGCGGTTGCTGTATCGGGTCGCGGGCATTGACGAGAAGCGTGAGCAGCATTGGGTATCCTACACTTTGTCGATGCTGCTGTTTCATGTCGGCGGGCTTGCGGTGCTTTATGTCGTGCTGCGCGCGCAGGCTGTGCTGCCGCTCAATCCGATGTCGCAATCCGCTGTCGCGCCCGATCTGGCGTTCAATACAGCCGTAAGTTTCATCACCAACACCAACTGGCAGAACTACGGTGGCGAGAGCACGCTGTCTTATCTCAGCCAGATGCTCGGCCTGACGGTGCAGAACTTCCTCTCGGCCGCGACCGGTATCGTGCTGGCGGTGGCCTTGATCCGTGGATTCGCGCGTAGGTCAGTGCAGACCATCGGCAACTTCTGGGTCGATGTCACCCGCTGCACGCTCTATGTGCTGCTGCCGATCTGCGTGGTGTTCACACTGTTTCTGGTCTGGCAGGGCGTGCCGCAGACCTTGGGACCGTCCGTCGAGGTGACCGGTCTCGAAGGCGTGCGCCAGACTATCGCGATCGGTCCGGTGGCGTCGCAGGTCGCCATCAAATTGCTCGGTACCAATGGCGGCGGCTTCTTCAATGCCAATGCCGCGCATCCGTTCGAGAACCCCACGGCGCTGTCGAATCTGTTGCAGATGCTGGCGATCTTCGCGCTCGGTGCGGCCCTGACCAATGTGTTCGGCCGCATGGTCGGCAATCAGCGCCAGGGCTGGGCGATCCTGGCGGCGATGGGTCTCCTGTTCATCGCAGGTGTTGCCGTTTGTTACTGGGCGGAAGCGCATGGCTCGGCGCTGCTGACTGCACAGGGGCTGACCGGCGGCAATATGGAAGGCAAGGAGATCCGCTTCGGTATCGTCGCGTCGGCCTTGTTCGCGGTGGTGACCACCGCGGCCTCGTGTGGCGCAGTCAACGCCATGCATGATTCGTTCACGGCCCTCGGCGGCATGATCCCGCTGATCAATATGGAGCTTGGCGAAATCGTTGTCGGCGGCGTCGGCGCCGGTCTCTACGGCATGTTGCTGTTCGTGATCGTCACGGTGTTCGTCGCCGGGCTGATGGTTGGCCGCACGCCGGAATATGTCGGCAAGAAGATCGAGGCACGCGAAGTCAAGATGGCGATGCTGGCGATCCTGATCCTGCCGCTGATGATGCTGGGCTGGACGGCGATTGCCGTGGCCTATCCGCCTGCCGTGGCCTCGATGGGAAATGCGGGACCGCATGGCTTCAGCGAAGTGCTGTACGCCTTCACGTCGCAGACCGCGAACAACGGGTCGGCCTTCGCCGGGCTGAGCGGCAGTACGTTGTTCTACAATCTTGCGGGCGCAGTTGCGATGTTCATCGGACGGTTCTGGATGATCGTGCCAGCGATGGCGATCGCAGGTTCGCTCGCGGCGAAGAAAGCCGTCGCGGCTTCGTCCGGTACGTTTCCCACAACGGGTGGTCTATTCGTCGGCTTGCTGGTCGGTGTCATCGTGATCGTCGGCGGCCTCACGTTCTTTCCTGCACTGGCTCTCGGGCCGATCGCCGAACACCTGGCGATGGGCACCGGCGGCCTGTTCTGACCCTACGCGGAGCTTCGTCATGGATTCTCACAAGATGCGTAAACGCTCGGCCACGGTAGCAATGTTCGACCCGGCAATCGTGTTTCCGGCCATCGGTGAAGCGGTGGTGAAACTTGATCCGCGAACGCTCGCCAGGAATCCGGTGATGTTCGTGCTGGAGATCGTTTCCGCACTCACCACGCTGTTGCTGATCCGCGATATCGTGATGGGCTCACCGACGATTCTGTTCGAAGTGCAGATCGTCATCTGGCTGTGGTTCACGGTGCTGTTCGCGAATTTCGCGGAAGCGGTCGCTGAAGGGCGTGGCAAGGCGCAGGCCGATACCTTGCGGACCATGCGCACGCAGACGCCGGCCAAGCGGCTGTTGATGCCCGACAACCGTGACCTGTACGAAGGCGTTGCAGCTGATCAACTCGAGGCCGGCGATCTCGTGGTGTGCGAAGCCGGCGACATCATTCCTGGCGACGGCGAGGTGATCGAGGGCATTGCCTCGGTGAACGAGGCCGCGGTGACCGGTGAGTCCGCGCCGGTGATCCGTGAATCCGGCGGCGATCGCTCGGCGGTGACGGGTGGCACCACGGTGATTTCCGACCGGATCGTCGTTCGCATCACCTCGTCGCCGGGATCGTCGTTTCTCGACCGCATGATCAAGCTGGTGGAAGGCGCGGCGCGGCAGAAGACGCCGAACGAGATAGCGCTCAATATTCTGCTGATCGGCCTCACGATCATCTTCGTGTTCGCAACCGCGACGATTCCGAGCTTTGTCGCCTATGCCGGCGGCACCATCTCCGTCATCGTTCTGGTCGCGCTGTTCGTGACCTTGATTCCGACCACCATCGGCGCCTTGTTGTCGGCGATCGGCATCGCCGGCATGGATCGGCTGGTACGTTTCAACGTGCTGGCGATGTCGGGCCGCGCGGTTGAAGCCGCCGGCGATGTCGATACGCTGTTGCTGGACAAGACCGGCACCATCACCTTCGGCAATCGCCTTGCGACGGAAATCCTCGCTGTGCCGGGCGTGACCGAGCAGGAAGCCGCGCGCGCCGCGCTGCTGGCGAGCGATGCGGATGAGACCGCTGAGGGCCGCTCCATCATCACGCTGGTGCAGGAGCATTATGGTGTTGCGCGCGAGTCCGTAGCCAGCGAGGCCCGGTTCGTTCCGTTTTCGGCGGTCACGCGGCTGTCGGGCGTGGATATTGGGGAGCGCAAGCTGCGCAAGGGGGCCATCGAGTCGGTCCTGAAATTCGCGCGCGAGCAGGCCGGCCACGATATTGTTGAGCCGTCGGCGTTCCGCGCCGCCGTCGACAAGATCGCCCGCGCCGGCGGCACGCCGCTCGGCCTGGTGGAAGGCAGCCGGATTCTCGGCGTCATTCATTTGAAGGACGTGGTGAAGCCGGACGTCAAGGAACGCTTCGCCGCGCTGCGTCGGATGGGCATCAAGACCGTGATGATCACCGGCGACAATCCGGTGACGGCGGCATCGATCGCTTCCGAGGCGGGCGTCGATGATTTCATCGCCGAGGCAACGCCCGAGGACAAGCTGCGTTACATCCGCAGCGAGCAAGCCGACGGCCGTCTGATCGCGATGTGTGGCGACGGCACCAACGACGCGCCTGCGCTGGCGCAAGCCGATGTCGGCGTGGCGATGCAGAGCGGCACGCAGGCGGCCCGCGAAGCCGGCAACATGGTCGATCTGGACTCCGACCCGACCAAGCTGATCGAGGTGGTCGAAATCGGCAAGCAACTTTTGATGACGCGCGGCGCGTTGACGACGTTCTCCATCGCCAACGACGTCGCGAAGTATTTCGCCATCATTCCCGCGATCTTCGTGACATTCTATCCGCAGCTCGGCGTCCTGAACGTGATGCAACTGTCAACGCCGCAAAGTGCGATCCTGTCGGCGATCATCTTCAATGCGCTTATCATCATCGCTCTCATTCCGCTGGCGCTGAAGGGCGTGAAATATCGCGCGGTCGGCGCGGCCGCGTTGCTGAAGCGAAATCTGCTGATCTATGCGCTCGGCGGAATCGTGCTGCCGTTCGTTGGAATCAAGGCCATCGACCTCGCGGTCACCGCGTTGCATCTGGCTTGAGAGGTGTCGTCATGTTGAAGGAAATCCGTCCCGCTATCGTGATTTTGTTGGCGCTTACCGCGATCACGGGGCTCGCCTATCCGCTGGCCATGACCGGCCTTGCACAGGTGCTATTTCCATATCGGGCAGGGGGCAGTCTGATCGAGCGCGATGACAAGGTGATCGGCTCGTCATTGATCGGCCAGTCGTTCACCGAAGCGAAGTATTTCCATGGTCGGCCTTCGGCCACGACAGCGTCGGATCCGGAGGACGCATCGAAAACCATTGCCGCGCCCTACAATGCGTCGAGCTCGATGGGATCGAACCTGGGGCCGACCAGCAAGGCACTGGCCGGGCGCGTTGAGCGGGATGTTGCCGTGCTGAAGAAAGAGAACCCCTCCGCGCAGGTGCCGGTCGATCTGGTCACGACCTCGGGCAGCGGTCTCGATCCCGATATCTCGCCGGAGGCGGCGCTGTTTCAGGTGCCGCGTGTTGCGGCGGCCAGAGGATTGCCGGAGGCTCAGGTCACGGCCTTGGTTAAGCATCAGGTCGAAGGGCGCAGCTTTGGGATGCTGGGCGAGCCTCGGGTAAATGTGTTGAAGCTCAATCTCGCCCTTGATCAGAGCGGCCGGCACTAGAGCAGGCGCATGTCGCTTCCTGTGGAGGCATCTCCGCACGCGGTTTCAGCTCAGACTATCTGTCCTGACCTGGTGCAGGACTGGCTGTTTCTGGTGTTGCGCTATGCAGTGTCCGGCGAGGCGCGGGACCGGGAGGCGGTCTTGGAGTTGGCCGCGAAGATGGATACTTTGGACAAGCAGAGAGAACAGGAGACGTTTCGATTCTTCCGAAGTTATAGCGATCGGGTGTGTGCCGCTATTGCGGCGCCGGATACACCGGGCCACCGCGAAACGCTGATGGCGCATGTGCGCAGGATCGGGCAATCTCCGCTACAACAGGCGTTCCTCCTGATATGCCGGCTCGAAACGCGGGAGAAGGTGGTGCCGAGAGCCGGTAGGACAAACAGTCGTTCGGAGTTGTGGAAGGGATTGCAAAGGCGATCATGACATCGGCGCGGATCGAAGATGGCCGAATCGGACAGATCAAGAGCATCACCTGATGCGCTGCTCACCCTTGCCAACAGGGAAGGGAGAGGCCGGCTCAAGATCTTTCTTGGCGCCGCGCCGGGCGTCGGCAAGACTTATGCGATGCTTTCGGCTGCGCGGAGCGAGCGTGCGAGTGGACGCGATGTGGTGGTCGGCCTTGCGGAAACCCATGGCCGGCTCGAAACCGAACAGTTGCTGACCGGCTTCGAGATATTGCCGCGCAAGCCGATCGTCTATCGCAATCAGGTGATGCGGGAATTCGATATCGACGCCGCGCTGGCGCGCAAGCCTGCGCTGCTGCTGGTCGATGAATATGCTCACACCAACGTTCCCGGCAGTCGCCATCCCAAGCGCTGGCAGGATATCGACGAACTGCTGCTGGCTGGCATCGACGTCTGGACGACGCTGAATATCCAACATCTCGAAAGTCTCAACGACGTTGTTCAGAAGATCACCAAGGTGCGGGTGCGGGAAACCGTGCCTGACAAGGCCTTCGATAGGGCCGACGAAGTCATCCTGGTGGATTTTCCGCCCGACGAACTGTTGAAGCGACTCGCGGAAGGCAAGGTTTACGTTCAGGACACGGCGGCCCGCGCGCTCGACAATTTCTTCAAGCCGCAAAACCTTGCCGCCTTGCGTGAACTCGCGTTGCGACGTGCCGCCGAGCGTGTTGATGCCGATCTGGTCGAGCGCATGCAGGCTCAGGCTATCGAGGGGCCGTGGGCTGCGGGCGAGCGCATTCTCGCTTGTATCGGTCCGGATCCGGTATCCCCGATGGTGGTGCGGACCGCCAGGCGGCTCGCCAGTCTGATGGATGCGCCGTGGATCGCCGTCACTGTGGAGCGACCCGGCATTGCGCTTGGTGATGCGGCGCGGCGGCAGGTCGATGAGGCGATCAAGCTGGCCGAAAGCCTCGGCGCGGAAACGCAAACGCTGACCGGCGCGGACATTCCTGACGAGTTGCTGCGCTTTGCGAAGTTCGAGAACGTGACCCAGATCGTGATCGGCCATTCACGCGGTGGTTTTCTGTCGGAATGGCTGCGCCGGTCCTTGCCATATGAGTTGGTGCGGCGAACCCGCGATATCGAGGTTCATCTCGTCACGCGCCAGGGTGAGACATCGGAATCGAAGACGGACAAAATCGTCCGGCGACGTTCGTTGTTGCGGCCGATCCAGTTCGTCTACGCGACATTGGCCGTCGGCGTGGCATTGGCTGCGGGCGAGGTGTTGGTTCAACTGACGCCGGTGCCCAACCTGTCGATTGTGTTCCTGATGGCGGTGCTGTTCAGCGCCATTAATTTCGGCATCTGGCCGGCGATCTACGCGTCGGTTCTCGCCTTCTTCGTTCACAACTTTTTCTTCATCCCGCCGCTCTATGCGTTCACCATCGCGGAGCCGTATGAGCTTCTCGCGCTGGTGATCTTCCTGCTCGTGGCGATCGTCAGTTCTGCCATGGCGGGACGTGTTCGCGAGCAGGCGCGGGTGTCGGCGGGGCGCGTCCGTGCGATGCGGCGGCTCTATCAGTTCACGCGGCGTCTGTCGGGTCTGGCGACGCCGGACGGCATCGCCGAAGGCGCTGTCGGCGAAATTCACGCCAGCCTCGCGCGGCCCGCCATCGTGCTGTTGCCGCGCAACGACGATCTTGTTCTTGCAGCGGCATGGCCGCCGGAGGATGAACTCGATGCGGCGTCGGCGACGGCGGCGCGATGGGCGCATACCCACGCCGAGCCGGCCGGCGCTGACACCGGGACGCTGCCGACTATCGCCTGGTACTTCGTGCCGTTGCGAATGGGTGACAAGGCACTGGGCGTCATCGGCGTGGCCAAGGAGAAAGACGAAGCGCCGCTCGATTCCGAAACGCTGGCCTTGCTTGATACGCTGGCGGGGCAGGCGTCGGCTGCGTTTGAGCGCGCCGCGCTGGCGAGCGAAATGGTGAGTGTAAGAACCGCCACGGAGACCGAACGCGTCCGCAACACGCTGCTCGCCTCGATTTCCCATGATTTTCGCACGCCGCTGTCGTCGATTCTTGGTGCTGCGACCGGATTGATCAGCTATGGCGATAAGCTCGATGCCGCGGCCAAGACTGATTTGCTCGGCCAGATCAAGGACGAGGCCGAAGGGCTCGACGAGATGGTGCGAAACCTGCTCGCGATTACGCGGATCGATGCCGGCGCACTTGAGCTGCGCCGCGACTGGATCGATCTACGGGAAATCGTCAATCGCATTGCCAATGCCGCGCGGCGGCGCCGCGTGGCTCAGACGATCCGCATCGCGCTGGCCGATGATCTGCCGATGATCCGTGCCGACGCCACTCTGATAGAGCAGGCCGTCGGTAACGTGCTTGCGAATGCGATTCAGCATACATCACCGGAGACGACTATTGTGATTGATGCGGATGCACAGGATGCTCGGGTTATGCTGCGTGTGACCGATGACGGGCCGGGCATCGAGCCCGATCTGTTGCCGAAAATCTTCGACCGGTTCGCGGTGGGCGCGCCGAAAGGCGGGACGCGGGATGGCGGCGAAAGCACCGGCCTCGGTCTTGCGATCGCCAAGGGAATCCTGGAAGCGCATGGCGGCTCTATCGCCGTGGAAAGCCCGGTCAATGACCACGGAGGCGTCAGGTTCAGCCTGGCGTTTCCGCGCGAGGACGTAAGACCATGACAGGACGAACGCGCGCGCTGGTGGTCGATGACGAAGCGGCCATTCTGCGGTTTCTCAAGCCGGCGCTGGAAGCCAACAATTACGAGATGATCGGCGCGGCGACGGCGGCAGAGGCCGTCAAGCATATCGCCGCGGACGCGCCGGACATCGTGCTGCTCGATCTCGGGCTGCCGGATGGCGATGGCAAGGATGTCATCCGGCGCGTGCGCGAATGGTCGGATGTGCCGATCGTGGTGCTGTCGGCGCGCGATCGCGAGATCGAGAAGATCGAGTCCCTCGACCTCGGCGCCGACGACTATGTCAACAAGCCGTTCAATGTCGGAGAGTTGATGGCGCGGATGCGCACCGCGCTGCGTCACCGGATGCAGCGCAAGGCCGAGACGCCGATCCTGCGCGTCGGCGACGTCGAGGTGGATGCGGTCCGTCGCCGCGTGCTGCGCGCGGGAAAGGAATTGAAACTGACGCCGAAGGAATTCGACCTGCTGTCGTTCCTTGCCCGCAACGCCGGCCGCGTGGTCACCCACAAGCAGATTCTGGCCGCCGTTTGGGGCGTGGCGCATACGGAGGACACGCAATATCTCCGTGTCTATATCGGGCAGCTCCGCCAGAAGATCGAGGATCAGGTGACGGAGCCCCGCATCATCCTCACCGAACCCGGCATCGGTTACCGTATCGGTGAAAACTGAGGGGTGCTGCTCGCGGATTTTAAGGATGAGCCCTATGGGGGCTTCCGACGCAAACCGGATCGTGTTTCAATCGGGGTCTCGTCCAACGGATTTAACGATGAATGCGAGCCTGCCGCCTACGGTGTCACAGCCTGTCGTCGCCAAATTGACGAAGGCGGCCATCTTTCTTGTCCTCACGCTGAATCCTGAAAAGGAAAATGAAATAACGGTGCGGGGGTTGTGCGCCGATCTTTCCTCGCTGCTGCGCGCGGTGGGTTTTCGCGACCTCGAGGGACGGTTGTCGTGTGTCATGGCATTCGGCTCCGGGGCATGGGATCGGCTGTTCGGCGCGCCGAGGCCGAAGGACCTGCATCCCTTTCGTGAAATCCGCGGCGTCCATCATGCGGTTGCGACGCCGGGCGATATCATGCTGCATATCCGTGCCACCCGCATGGATCTGTGTTTCGAATTGGCGACGCATATCATGACGCGGCTTGATGGTGCGGTGACCGTGGCGGATGAAGTGCACGGCTTCAGCTATTTCGACGACCGCGACCTGTTCGGCTTTGTCGACGGCACCGAGAATCCGGTGGATCAGGCCGCCGTCGACGCCGCCATTGTCGGCGACGAGGACAGCGCTTTCGCCGGCGGCAGCTATGTGATCGTGCAGAAGTACCTGCATGATATGAAGGGCTGGAACGCGCTGCCGATCGAGCAGCAGGAGAATATCATCGGACGGCACAAGTTGTCCGACATCGAGCAACTCGATTCCGAAAAGAAGCCGTATGCCCATAACGTTCTGACTTCGATCGAGGAGAACGGGCAAGAGCTTCAGATCGTGCGCGACAACATGCCATTCGGCCAGATCGGGAAGGGCGAATTCGGTACTTACTTCATCGGTTATGCGCGCTCTCCGGCTCGGATCGAGCAGATGTTGGAGAACATGTTCGTCGGCAAGCCGCCGGGCAATTACGACCGGTTGCTCGATTTCAGCCGCGCCGTCACCGGTTGCCTGTTTTTCGTGCCGACGGCGAGCTTTCTGGATGACGTCGTGGCCGACGCAGCGCCGCCGCCTAAGGACGACATTGAGCCGCTCCAGGCGCGGCCGCGAGTCTCCTTGGGCGACGGATCACTCGGTATTGGCTCCCTGAAGAAAGAGGCAGGACATGAATAATCTCCATCGCGAACTGGCGCCGATCTCGGATGCTGCGTGGGCTCAGATCGAGGAGGAGGCGTCCCGCACGTTCAAGCGCCATCTGGCGGCGCGGCGGGTGGTGGATGTTCCGGAGCCGAAGGGCCTCGGCCTCGCGGCGGTCGGCACCGGACACCTGCACCAGATCCAGTCTCCCGGCGACGGCATCCTCGCCGCCCAGCGCGAGGCCAAGGCGATCGTCGAACTGCGCGTCCCGTTCGAACTGACGCGGCAGGCGATCGACGACGTGGCGCGCGGCGCGCTCGATTCCGACTGGTCGCCGTTGAAGGAAGCCGCGCGCAAGATCGCCTTCGCCGAGGATCGCGCGGTATTCGACGGCTACGCTGCCGCCGGCATCGAAGGCATTCGCGCCGGCGCCAGCAATCCCGGTGTCGTGCTGCCGTCGAATGTGCGCGGCTATCCCGCGGCGGTCGCGCAGGCGGTCAGCCAGTTGCGGCTCGCCGGCTGCGAAGGCCCTTATGCACTGGTGGTCGGCGCCGATGCCTATACCGCGATCAGCGGCGGCAGCGATGAGGGTTATCCGGTCTATCACCATATCGAGCGCATCGTCGAAGGCGGCATCATCTGGGCGCCGGCCATTACCGGCGGCTTCGTGCTGACGACGCGCGGCGGCGACTTCGAACTCGATATCGGTCAGGACGTCTCGATCGGCTATGCGAGCCATTCCGCGACGTCGGTGGAGCTGTACTTCCTGGAGACCTTCACCTTCCGGCTGTTGACGACGGAAGCGGCTGTCGTCCTCGCTCCGCCGAAAAAATAACGACTGGGTGCGGTTGCGATCCGGAGCGCGCGCTCTGCACCTGTGAACGACAGGAGTGATGCCATGACCAAGCGGTTCAAGATCGGCGATCACGTCACCTGGAATTCCGAGGCGGGGCGGGTATCGGGCACCATCATTGCAGTGCATACGCAGGATTTCGACTACAAGGGACACACGCACCGCGCGTCGAGCGACGATCCCCAGTATGAAATCAGGAGCGACAAGACCGATCACATCGCGGCTCACAAAGGCGGTGTCCTTGAACGCACGTCCAGATGAGTGCAGGCGTTGACGCTTCAGTTTTTCACCATCGGCCATTCCAACCGGACGCTTGAGGCGTTTATCGAATTGCTGACCGGTGCCGAGATTCAGCTTGTCGCGGACATCCGCACCATTCCGCGATCGCGAACCAATCCGCAATTTAACAAGGATACGCTTCCGGAATCGCTTGCGGCCTTCGATATTGCGTACGAGCACATCGCCGCGCTTGGTGGCCTTCGCGGCAAGACGCAAAACCTGCCGCCCGACGTCAACGGCTTCTGGACCAACGAGAGTTTTCACAACTACGCGGATTACGCATTGTCTGAACCGTTCCATGCCGGCCTGATGCATCTCATCGATGAGGGGCATAAGCGGCGTAGTGTGATCATGTGCTCGGAAGCGGTGTGGTGGCGATGTCATCGCCGCATCGTGACCGATTACCTGATCGCCAACGGCGAGACTGTTCTCCACATCATGGACGGCGGGCGGCTGGACACGGCCCGCCTGACGCCCGATGCCGTCATCCAGCCCGACCGGACCGTCCTCTATCCGGCCGCCCCGCGTTTGGATGTGTGAACGCTGTTGCCCTGGCCGGTCGTTTGGTGTCAGATTCCACGGCCAGAGCCATGCTCCGAAAGAAGCGGAAGGGGGCTCTGGATTTTCGCTTTGACGCGTTTTCTTGATGCGAACCGGTATCCACTTCGCTCGAAAACGCACTCAATTGAACCCGTTCAATCGCCGGAAGGGCCTGTCCTCTGATCACCTCCATTGCCCCGTCACAAATTCTCCGCATAAGTCCCGGGCTGATCCATCCTCCCGCATCCGGCCCCTCGCACGCCAAGAAAGCCAGCGCATGACCACGACATCTCCCACCATCATCTATACGTTGACCGACGAGGCCCCGGCGCTGGCGACTGCCGCGTTCCTGCCCATCGTGCGCGCCTTCACGGCGCCGGCCGGCATCGATGTGACCACCAGCGACATCTCGGTGGCCGCCCGCATCCTTGGCGAGTTTCCGGAGTTTCTCACTGAGGCCCAGCGCGTGCCGGACAATCTGGCCGAACTCGGCCGGCTGACGCTGCTGCCCGACACCAACATCATCAAGCTGCCCAACATCAGCGCCTCGGTGGCGCAGTTGATGGCGGCGATCAAGGAATTGCAGGGCAAGGGCTACAAGATTCCGGACTATCCGGAAAATCCGAAATCGGATGAGGAAAAGGCGATCCGCACGCGCTACGCCAAATGTATCGGCAGCGCGGTGAACCCGGTGTTGCGCGAGGGCAATTCCGACCGCCGCGCGCCGCTGGCGGTGAAGAACTACGCGCGCAAGAATCCGCACAGCATGGCGGAGTGGAGCCAGGCCTCGCGCTCGCACGTCTCGCACATGCATCACGGCGATTTCTATCACGGCGAAAAGTCGATGACACTGGACAAGGCGCGCGACGTCAAGATGGAATTGCTCACCAAGAGCGGCAAGACCATCGTGCTCAAGCCGAAGGTGGCGTTGCAGGATCGTGAAGTCATCGATTCGATGTTCATGAGCAAGAAGGCGCTGCTCGACTTCTACGAACGTGAGATCGAGGACGCCTACGAGACCGGCGTGATGTTCTCGCTGCACGTCAAGGCCACCATGATGAAGGTGTCGCACCCCATCGTGTTCGGCCATTGCGTCAAGATTTTCTATCGCGATGCGTTCGAGAAGCACGGCGCGCTGTTCGAGGAGTTGGGCATCAACGTCAATAACGGCATGGTCGATCTCTACACCAAGATCGCCACTTTGCCGCAAAGTATGCAGGACGAGATCCGGCGCGATCTGCACGCCTGCCACGAGCACCGCCCCGAACTGGCGATGGTGGATTCGGCGAAAGGCATCACCAACTTCCATTCGCCGAACGACATCATCGTCGATGCCTCGATGCCGGCGATGATCCGCAACGGCGGCAAGATGTGGGGCGCCGACGGCCGCCTCAAGGATGTCAAGGCGGTGATGCCGGAAAGCACTTTCGCCCGCATCTATCAGGAGATGATCAACTTCTGTAAGTGGCACGGCGCGTTCGACCCGAAAACCATGGGCACGGTGCCGAACGTCGGCCTGATGGCGCAACAGGCCGAGGAGTACGGCTCGCACGACAAGACGTTCGAGATCCCCGAGGACGGCATCGCCAACATCACCGATCTCGCCACCGGCGAGGTGCTGCTGAGTCAGAATGTCGAGAAGGGCGATCTCTGGCGCATGTGTCAGGTGAAGGACGCCGCGATCCGCGATTGGGTCAAGCTCGCCGTCACCCGCGCGCGTCATTCGGGAATGCCGGTGCTGTTCTGGCTCGATCCGTATCGGCCGCACGAGGCGCAACTCGTCACCAAGGTCAAGATGTACCTGCACGAGCACGACACCAACGGCCTCGATATCCAGATCATGAGTCAGGTGCGCGCGATGCGTTACACGCTGGAGCGCGTGGTGCGCGGCCTCGACACCATCAGCGCCACCGGCAATATCCTGCGCGATTATCTCACCGACCTGTTTCCGATCATGGAGTTGGGCACCTCGGCAAAAATGCTGTCGATCGTGCCGTTGATGGCCGGCGGCGGCATGTACGAAACCGGTGCCGGCGGCTCGGCGCCCAAGCACGTCCAGCAACTGGTGGAGGAGAACCATCTGCGCTGGGATTCGCTCGGCGAATTTCTCGCGCTCGCCGTCTCGCTGGAAGATCTCGGCCTCAAGACCAACAATGCGAAAGCCAAGCTGCTGGCGAAGACGCTGGATTCGGCCACCGGCAAGCTGCTCGACAACAGGAAGTCGCCGTCGCCCCGCACCGGCGAATTGGACAATCGCGGCAGCCAGTTCTATCTCGCGATGTACTGGGCGCAGGAATTGGCCGTGCAGACCGAAGACGCCGAACTGGCGGCGAAGTTCAAGCCGCTGGCCGAGACGCTCGCGCGCGACGAGGAGAAGATCGTCGCGGAACTAGGCGCCGTGCAAGGCGCGCCCGCGGATATCGGCGGTTACTATCTGCCGGATGCGAAGAAGTGCGCCGCCGTGATGCGTCCGAGCGCGACGCTCAACGCGGCGCTGGCGACGGGAGCTTAGCGGCACCGCCAGGGGCGGTCGCTCGCGACACCGGCTTATGACGGTTGCCGTCATTTGTCGGATCAATTGAACGAAATCCGGCAGACATTCCTATCCCTCCGGCGAATCCGCATTCCGGATTCGCCGGAAATCGATTGTCGTATCCGCGAATCATGACGATGTTTGCGCAACGTGTCTTGGATACCGGGAGCCAAGACATCTCGGGGCAACGGGCTGATGCGGCATTTGCAGGGGCAGCGCGCACGTCTGCGCGGAACGACGGCGCTGACTGACATCGGGGCGCTGGCGTTGCTGGCGGCGGTCGGCGCGTCAGGCATTGTGCCGGGCGCCGCATGGGCGCAGGCGCAGTTGCCGTCGCAATCTTACGGCGGCACCGGCGCGCAGGGCGCATCCTCATCTGCCGATCCCAACAGTTGCTCGGGCAGCGCCTGCAATGGCAAGCCCGGCGGGACAGGGCCGAGCCTGACCCAGACGATCAGCGGCCTCGACATCAAGGCGACCGCGCCCGCCGCCGTCACTGTTACGACCTCCGGCGGCAATGGCGGCAACGGCGCTGACGGCAACGTCGCTGGCGGCAATCATTGGGGCGGCAACGGCGGCAACGCCGGAGGTCTCAATTTCACGGTCCGGAACAGCACACTTGTCGGCGGTTCGATCGGGATCGCCGCCACCGCCAATGGCGGCCAGGCCGGCAATTGGGGCGGCAATAACGCCGACAACGACGATAATGCCTACGGCAATGGCGGCAGCGCCAATGCGGCGACGCTGACGGTATCCGGTTCGTCGATCGTCAGCGGCGCGACGGGCATATCGGTGAGCACGCAGGGCGCCAACGGCGTCAACAACGCCGAGGCATCATGGGGCGGTTACAACAAGAGCCCGGGCAACGGTGGTGCCGGCGGCGATGTCACCTTCGTCACCAACCCCAACAGCCCGTTTCCGACGATCAAGGTTACGGGCGCGAGCATCAGTGTTGTCGGTACGAAGGTGGAGACCACCAACACGGATAACGGCCCGCGCACGCCGATCAGCGATACCACCAGCGCCGGCGTGAAGGCGCTGTCGACCGGCGGTGCCGGCGGCGCGGCGACCTACGGCGCCGAGAGCGGCCACAACACCGCCGGTCGCGGTGGCGATGGCGGCAGCGTCAACGTGACGACGCAAGGCGGCAGCATCACCACGCATGCCGCCAACACGCCCGGCATTCTCGCCCGCGTACGCGGCGGCGACGCCGGCTATGTTCCGGCAGATCAGATGCCGGGTTCGCGCGCGGCCGACGGTGGCACCGGATGGCTCGCGACCGTGATGAACGGCGCGGCCATCGACACCTTTGGAAACGGTTCCGCTGCCATCGTCGTGCAAAGTTTGGGCGGCAATGGCGGTAACGACGGCGGCGTGGTCGTGGGCTCGGGGCATTCGGGCGGCAACGGCGGTGCCGCGCTTGGCGCATCGGTAACCAACAGCGGCGTGCTGGGCACTGCCGGCAACTTCGCCAGCGGCATCGTTGCCAGCGTGGTCGGCGGCGTCGGCGGCGCGGGCAGCAGCGCCAGTTTTTCCGGCCATGGCGGCAAGGGCGGCAGCGGCGGATCGCTTCCCGGCGGCAATGACGTCGTCATCAGCAACAGCGGAAGCATCGCTACCACGGGCGACTTCTCGTTCGGCGTCGTCGCCCATGCAGTGGGTGGCGGCGGCGGCAACGCCGGCGGCGCGAACGGCGCGGTGGTGGTCGGCGGTGCCGGGGGCAGCGGCGGCGACGGCGGCAACATGACGATTGCCAATACCGGCGCGGTGCAGACATCAGGCGATCACAGCGCTGGCCTCCTGATGCAGAGCATCGGTGGCGGCGGCGGGACAGGAGGCTCGGCCGACAGCACCGGCGTGTTCGTCTCTGCCGCCGCCGGCGGACGCGGCGGTTCGGCCGGCAACGGCGGCAACATCGCCGCCGCGACGTCGAGCGGGACCATCGCAACGAAGGGCGCGTCGTCCGCGGGTGTCTTGTTGCAGAGCATCGGCGGCGGCGGCGGACGCGCCGGATCGGCCGATGGCGTCGGCGTTGGCATCGGACTCAACGTCACGGTGGTGACCGGCGGCAACGGCGGCGGCGGCGGCAATGGCGGCATCGTCCAGTTCGATCAGCAGAAGGGCGGCTCGATTTCGACCGAGGGGCCGCAAAGCGCCGGCATCCTCGCGCAGGCGATCGGCGGTGGTGGCGGCGACGGCGGCTATGCCCGCTCGCGCACCATCACCATTGCGCCGCCGACCGGCGACAATCCGAGCGGCACCGTCAGCATCTCGGTGACCCATGGCGGCAACGCCGGTTCGGGCGGCGCCGGCGGCGTTCCGGACATCGCCAATTCAGGGGCGATCGCGACCGCAGGCGCGCAGAGCAACGGCATCACCGCGCAGAGCATCGGCGGCGGTGGCGGCAACGGCGGCGGCGTGCTGGCGCCGATGCAGACTCCGACGATCGGACCTTCCAACCTCAACGTGAATGTCAGCATTCGCCATGGCGGCAATGGCGGCAGTGGCGGCAACGGCGATTGGGTCCGTGTACAGAATTTGAGCGGCGGCAACATCACCACCGGCGGCAGCGGCTCGGTCGGGATTCTCGCGCAGAGCATCGGCGGCGGCGGTGGCAATGGCGGCGTGGTGCAGCAGCATGACGCCAATTCGTTTAACGCCATTGTCGGCTCGCCGACGGCCTTTCTCGGAGCCGCGAAAAGCGTCGCGCAATACCTCGAGAAGACGCCGGATGCGCTGACGTGGGACAAGAAGATCAACGCATCGGTCGCGGTGACGCTCGGTGGCAGCGGTGGGACCGGCGGCAGCGCCGACAAATTCATCGTGCGCAACGACGGCACCATTTCCACCAGCGGCAATCATGCTTCCGGCATCGTGGCGCAGAGCATCGGCGGCGGCGGAGGCAACGCCGGCGCGATCGATTCGACCGCGACGTCCAGTCTGCTGTCCAGCATTGACGGACTGGCGCAGGCGATCGCGAAAGGCGCCGGGAATCTCTTCACGCTGGGCGTGCCGGCGCTCAATCCCACGGTGCAGATCGGCGGCAGCGGCGGCGGTTTCGGCTCGGGTGGCGGCACCGATCAGGACCCGAGCAAGGTCACCAATACCGGAACGATTGCCACGCAGGGGATCGCCGCGGCCGGCATTGTCGCGCAAAGCATTGGCGGCGGTGGTGGCAACAGCACCGTCGATGCGCAGAGCATAGACGATGTCATCAAGAAGGCCGCCGGCGCGCAGGCGCCGGAAATCATCGGCTGGGTGACGCAGATCATCAACCTGTTCGGCACCAAGGGCGGATCGATCATCTCCGACAAACTGAATGTCCAGATCGGCGGGCATGATGTCTCCGGAGGCAATGGCGGCGTCGTCAATGTCGATTCGAGCGGCAGCATCACCACGCAGGGCGCTCGGTCGCCTGGGATTCTGGCGCAGAGCGTCGGCGGCGGTGGCGGCGTGATGGCGAGCAATCATGCCCTCATGTCGCCGTCGAGCAGTGGTGCCACGATCACGCTCGGTGGCAATCAGAAGATCGGCTTCTCGAGTCTCTACGGCGGCAATGTCACGGTGACCAACAGCGGCACGATTGCAACGCGCGGTATCGATGCCGCAGGCATACTGTCACAGAGCATCTCCGGCGGCGGCGGCGTTGCCATGGTCAATATGTTGGGCACCGGCACCGTCGCATCGGCGCAGAGCGCAACCCATACGTTGACGCTCGGCGGCAGTTACAGTGAGACCGGATCGCCTGACCTCGCCGGACTTTGGGCGGGCGCGGTGACCGTCTCCAACAACGGGACAATTTCGACGACCGGGGCGCTGTCTCACGGTATTCTGGCGCAGAGCATTTCCGGTGGCGGCGGAACCGCCGTCATTTCGACCAATGCAGCGGCCACCAGCATCGAAGCGTCGCTCGGCGCGCGCGAGCAAGGTAGCTACTCGCAGTTGGCTGCCTTCGGCGGCGGCGGTGCGGTGACCGTGTCATCTTCGAAAGGCAGCAGCATTTCGACTTCGGGTGATCTCGCCTTCGGCGTGCTGGCGCAGAGCATCGGCGGGGGCGGAGGTTATCTTGCCGCCGACAACGGCAGCGGGGCGATCTCGGCACCGACCAAGCTGACTTTCGGCGCCGACAGCTTGATCACCGGTTCTGGCGGGACGGTGAACGTCACGCTGGACGGCGACGTTTTGACCACCGGCACGAACGCGCACGCGGTTGTTGCGCAAAGCATCGGCGGCGGTGGCGGCATCGCCGCACTGACGACGCAGCCGGGCCTTGTAACGTTGCAGGGCATTTCCTCTCCAGCCGTCGATGTCGGCATCGCCAACGATGGCGGTGCTGTGGACGTAACAGTTGCGGGGCGCGTTCAGACCAAGGGCAACGGTGCAATCGGCGTACTTGCGCAAAGCATCGGTGGCGGCGGCGGCATTGCCGGCGACAGTTCGGCCGCGCAATACGGCACCGGCATGATCGGCAATGCCGGCCTGACAGCCAGCACCGGCAACGGCGGCGCGGTGAATGTCAACGTCCAGAGCAGCGGCAGCGTGCAGACCCATGGCGCCAACGCGCCCGCCATCTTCGCGATGAGCGTCGGCGGGGGCGGCGTTCTCAAGGACGGCCGGTTCTATCAATACGCCACGCCGGGCAACTGGCCGACCTATGGCGGGCCGGTCACCCTCGACGTCGGCAACAACGCCGCTGTCGCGGCATATGGCGCGAATTCACCGGCCATCGTCGCACTCAGCAACGGCGCATATGGCGGCGGCAAGCCGATATCGATTTCCGTCGGCAGCGGTGCATCGGTGACAGCCCGTGCTGACAGCGGCACCGGCATCCTCGCGCTCACGCCGCTCGGCACGATCACGATCGTCAACAACGGCATGATCAGCGCAAAGACCGCGATCGAAACCGCCAGCGATACCGCCGTGACCAACAATGGCTGGGTCGTCGGCAATGTGAGTCTTGGCGGCAACGGCACATTCAACAACACCGTGAATGGTCTTCTTGAGCCCGGCGCGCTGTTTCACGGCACGCTCAACAATGGCGGCAGTTTGAGCCCGGGGGGCGCCGGCAGTTTCCAGACCACGCGCATCGAGGGAACATTCAATCAGACGGCAAGCGGCGTCTACACGCCGGATCTGGATTTCGCCGCTCATAAAAGCGACTTCATCTCCGTTTCCGGCGCCGCGACGTTCGGCGGCAAAATCGAGCCCTTCCTGCGCAACCCGGTGAAGGATGTGTGGATGGGAATCGCGCACTTCGATCAGGCGCCCACCACCGGCGTCACGCCCACGCTTGTCTCCACACCGCTGTTCAGCTTCACGATGAAGGATCACTACGGTGGAAGCCAGGATCCGCTGATTTCGGTCGACTTCAAATCATCGGGCCTCGCGACGAGCGAGGATCGGGGAAATGTCGCGAGCTATCTGCAGAAGCTGTGGGATCTGGCCGATAGCCGGTCGGGATCGCTGTTTGACCGATTCACCGGCGTACGATCGGCGCGGCAGTACCAGCAGGCGCTGGATGCCGTTGCGCATGACGGGCAGTTCGCGCGCGCGGCCAATCAGGTGCACGAATCCTTCGCCGCGATGAACCGGCTGATGAGTTGTCCGACTTTCGTCGGCAATGGCGTGCTGCTGCGCGAGGGCGACTGCGCCTGGGGCCGCGTTAATTCCAGCTGGCTCGAGCGCGGTACGACGGAGAGCGACAACGGCTATCGCATCCGCCAGACCACGCTGCAATTCGGTGCGCAAAAGGAATTCGTTCCGGATTGGTTTGCCGCCGCGTCGTTCAGCTACGGCTTCGGCAACATATCGTCGCCGGGCGTGTCGGGCACCAACGATACCTTTGCCGGCGGCGCGGCGCTCAAGCATGTGCTCGGGCCGTGGCAGTTCGCCGCGGCGATTCACGGCGGTTTCGAAAATGGTGATGTGCGGCGCATGACGTTCGGCGGCGTCGCGGCGAGTCGCCCGGAGACGGCGTTCGTCGCCGGCCGCCTGCGCGCCGCTTACGAATTCGACATGCGTAGCTGGTACCTGCGGCCTTATATCGATCTCGATGTCAGCCATGTCAAACAGTTTGGTTATCGCGAGCGCGGCGCCGGCATTTTCGGCCTCGATGTCCTTGGCAACGCCCACACCTCATTCATGGTAACGCCGTCGCTGGAGATCGGTGGGCGCACCAATCTCGACGGTGCGACGCTGCGCTCCTATGTGACGCTCGGCGCAAGCTTCCTGTCCGGCGGCGTGGTAACGACGCAGATGAAGCTCGACGAATTCAACCTCGCGCCGTTCGCGGTAAAGACGGGTGCGCCGACCGCTTACGGCAATTTCTCGGCCGGTCTGGAATGGATCAACCGGAACGGCTTCGAGCTGCGCGGCGAATATGGCCTCCGCGCCGGCGATCATTATCTCGATCAATCCGCCATGCTGCGCGCGGCTTATCGTTTCTGATGTGCGGTGAGGTGATTCAACTCAGAGCCATCAGACTGGCGTTGCCACCCGCCGCCGTGGTGTTGATCGAGGTCGACACTTCTTCCAGCAACCGGCTGAGGCAGTAGGTGTCCGGACTGTCGGCGAGTTCCTGCGACGAGGCCGCCTGAACCGGAACTAGCGGCCCCGGCAATTGTGCGATTCGCAGATTGAGCCTCTTGATGCGCACGGCGTCGCCCTCGGTCAGCACGCCCGCGAACGGTCCATCGGTCTCCCAATCCGTGCGCCACACAATCCGCGTGGCGATGCGTGCCGGGAGCGTTCGCAGGACCGGCTCGAGATCGGAGGCGGCCGCGATGGCTGCGGTATTTCCAGTCGCCAGCACCGCGGCAAGTTGATGATAAAGGCCTGTTGCGGTCTGCGGCATCAGCAGCAGCTTGCCGCGCGGATGCAGCGCGTAGAGATTGCGTTCGCCGACGGGGCCTTTCAGTTCGGTGGTGAAGTCAGGCGCCGCGCGGCGGTTAAGTTCACGCGCGATGTTGGCTTCGTTAGCGAGGCCGTTCGCGTCGAGCCAGACGACGTACTTGCGAAGTATCGGATTAGCCGTTGTGTCGTGCCGCATCGTCGGGGCGCGCGCGACCAGCCGTCCGAGATAAAGCGGCCCGCCGGCTTTCGGGCCGGTGCCGGAGAGGCCGCGCCCGCCGAATGGCTGCACGCCGACCACCGCGCCGATGACGTTGCGATTGACGTAGATGTTGCCGGCCTGAATGCGTTTCGTGGCATGCGCGATGGTCTCGTCCAGCCGCGTGTGCAGGCCGAAGGTGAGGCCGTAGCCCGTCGCGTTGATCGCATCAATCAGCCGGTCGAGATCGCGGCGGCGATAGCGGATGACGTGCAGCACCGGGCCGAATACCTCGCGATCGAGATCGGCCATCGACCTCAGTTCGATGATAGTCGGTGCGACGAACGTTCCCTCCGCCGCCTCGATCGGCAGCGTCAGCCGTTCAACCTTGCGGCCGAGGGCGCGCATCTTCGCGACGTGCCGTTCGATAGTGTCCTTCGCTTCCGCCGTGATCACCGGGCCGATGTCGATATTCAGCCGCTCGGTGTTGCCGACGCTGAGTTCGGCCATTGCGCCCTTGAGCATCGCCAGCACACGGTCGGCGATGTCCTCTTGCAGGCACAGCACGCGCAGCGCCGAGCAGCGCTGCCCCGCGCTGTCGAACGCCGACACAAGCACGTCGCCGACCACCTGTTCCGCCAACGCCGAGGAATCGACGATCATGGCGTTCTGGCCGCCGGTTTCCGCAAT
>JAFKKL010000258.1 GCA_017305595.1 Hyphomicrobiales bacterium
TGCGGTTGCGCGTTCGACACCGGCAGATCGACCGCGACATCGACGGTGGACAGCGGCGCCGCCACCATGAAGATGCTCAGCAGCACCAGGAACACGTCGATGAACGGCGTGACGTTGATGTCCGAGACCTCGGTGAGGTCGCCGTCGTAAGCGTCTTTCAGCGTCACCGCCATGGCGTTACTCCGCCGATCGCAGATGGCTGGCGCGCGGCGCGACGGCCGAAGCGTTCAATTCCTGCCGCTCCAGATCGCGAGACAGATGTTGCAGGATTTCACCGGAAGCATCCGACAGCAACGCACGATAGCCCGCGATGGCGCGCGCAAACACGTTGTAGATGATCACCGCCGGAATCGCCGCGATCAACCCCATCGCCGTTGCCAGCAGCGCCTCGGCGATGCCCGGCGCAACCACCGCGAGATTGGTGGTCTTGGACTGGGAAATACCGATGAAGGCATTCATGATGCCCCACACCGTGCCGAACAGACCGACAAAGGGAGCGGTGGCGCCGATGGTGGCGAGCAGCCCGGTGCCGCGTGCCATCTCGCGTCCGGCGCGCGCCTCAATGCGCGATAGCGCGATCGCCAGCCGCTCCTTGATGCCCTCCGCCGCGAGAGCGCTGGAACGTCCGGTTTCGCGCGTCGCGGCCTGCACCAGATCCGCCACCGCGCCTTGGTTGGTCCAGCCACCTTCAATCTCGGTGCGCGCCTGCGCCAGAGTATCGGCACGCGCCAGTTTTCGCGTGGCGCTACGCGCCCGTCGTTTGGCGGCGAGCAGTTCCAGCGCCTTGACGAGCCACACCGTCCACGTCACCAGCGAGGCGAACGCCAGTCCGACCATGACCGCCTTGACGACGATGTCGGCGTTCATGAACATTGACCACGGTGACAGATCCTGCGGCAGCATCGCGCGCATCGATGTCGCGGCGGCAGCCGCGCCTTGTGAATCATCTTGCTGCGCCATCGCGGGCGCAGCCGCGATCAGCAACGATGCAAGACCCAAGCCGGCAGGCGTAGCGCGAACGCTGACGAGCCGATCGATCATGACTCTCGCGATCTGCGCTGCGCGGCGCAAGGCATTCACATAAATCATCCTTCGACCTTCCGTCATGTCCCGCTATTGCCCGGAGACAGGTCAACGACCTCGATTCTCCCAAGATTAACATTCAGGATCGACAACCGGGGCTGCTGGTGATCGAGTCTAGAATGAAACCAATCTGTCTGCCGAGACAACAGACCTCATCGTTGCGGCACGCCCGGTGCCGGTTCCGCCGGAGGTACGAAGTAAACCTGCCAGTTCATCGCAGGCCCCGGCTTGCCATTGAAGAAACGCCGAGTGGTGACGATGATGTGGTCACCGCGCGTGGCATGGGCCTTCATCCACGGATCGCACGAACGATGGAACGGCCCTGACATCTCGCAGATGCCGATAAATCCCGAGCGGTCCGCCTGCTCCGGCGTGATCAGACCGGACGGCGGTTCTTCCGGCGCCAGCGGCGTCGGATGGTCGGGACTGTAGAACGTCATCAGGTTCGAAATGCGCGTCGAGCCAACCACCGCGGGCCAAGGCGTATTGAACCGTAACCGCCATTGCTGCGTGAGATCACGGGCCAATTCCGAGCGCCCGTCGAGCGCCTCGTTGCCGACACCGTCGCTGCTGTCAGCAACCGGCATGGTACGGCTGGCAATCTCCGGCGCGGCCGCCAGCACGAACAGACTGGCCATCAGCCAGATGGCGACAATGCGAAACAACGCCATGCGCGGGATATGCAGCATCGGGATCGCCACCAGCGCCAGCGGCACCAGGAAAAACAACGGAATACCCCAGTCCGTCTTCATATAGATCGCGAGCATGATACCGCCGAGCGGCGGCCCAACCGCAACGACGATCTGGATGATCCAGACATGGACGGCGCGCGGCACATTCACCGCCAGGTTGGGCGCGCGCGACCAATTCAACCGCGACACCTTCGAGAAATGCCGCAGCAAAGCCAGCGAACGCCACGACGGAAAGATCACCGCCAATGCCGCCAGGGCGATCGGCAGCAACAGCAACCCGACGTTATGCTCAACGTAGCCCGCCGCCAGCCGCAGGCTCGCCATTCGACTGGAGATTTCGTAGACGCCGCCGGCGTAGGTCACCGGCCGGAAATCATTCTGCCACAGCCACCACAAATGCGGCGTCAACGCTCCCAGCGTGGCCACGATCGCCACCCACGGTGCCGGCGAGCGCAGGAACGCCAGCCGTTGCGGATGCAGCAGCGCGGCGATGCCGATGGCGCCGATCATCGTCAGCGCCCAGTATTTCGCCAGCAGCGCCAAAGCTCCCGCAAGACCTAGCCAGATGCCCGACAAGACCGTGCGCTTGTCGAACGCGTGAAGATAAGCCAGCACCAGCACCGGCATCGTCGCGAGCTGGACCAGGTCGGCATTGAACTTGTAGCCCTTGAAGTTGAAGATCGGATAGATCGCCAACATCACCACGACGAGAAACGCGCGGCGGCGATCGACCACCCTGAGCGCGATCCGCCAGCATACCCAGAGGCTGAATCCGACGGTTGCCATCGCCAGCGCATAGGCCGACCAGTCCTCCGCCGGAAACAGCCTGAACCAGACGCCAGCGACCCAACCCGACAGCGGCGGATGCTTGCCATAGCCGAGCAGGAACTGCTGTCCCCACGCATAGGCCTCGGCGATGTCGAAGTGGATATCCTGCCCATGCTTCAGCAAGGTGAGAATACGGCTCCACAGCGCGACGTGAAGCAGAATGAAGCCCAGCACCAGCGCCCGGCTCGTCGCGGGATCTGCCGCGCAAGTCGCAACCCACGCGGCCATCCGCCGCAAGCCGGAACGGCGACGCGGACGAGCAGATTTAAGGGCAACGGGCATCCACGGTTCCTGGGAAGTGACGGGCTCGCGCCAGCCATGCCGGGACGTCGACATGACGCACGAACGAGTGAAAGGGCCAACCGGACTTGGAACCCGATTGGGCCCAATCTACTAAATTCGACGCCGGAAGAAGGCAAATCAGCCCACCGTGAGTTGGAGAGGTTCCAAGACAGTTGCTGACCCCGAACCCCAATGCTATCTCGCGCCGATGACCAAAGCCCCGATTTCCAACATCCGAAATTTTTCCATCGTCGCCCATATCGACCATGGCAAATCGACGCTGGCCGACCGCCTGATCCAGACCACGGGCGGATTGCAGGACCGTGAGATGAAGGAACAGGTGCTCGATTCGATGGATATCGAGCGCGAGCGGGGCATCACCATCAAGGCCCAGACCGTCCGTCTCGCCTACAAGGCGAAGGACGGCCAAGACTACATCTTCAACCTGATGGACACCCCCGGCCACGTCGACTTCGCTTACGAAGTCTCGCGTTCGCTCGCCGCCTGCGAAGGCGCGCTGCTGGTGGTCGACGCCTCGCAAGGCGTCGAGGCGCAGACGCTCGCCAACGTCTATCAGGCCATCGACAACAACCTCGAAATCGTGCCGGTGCTCAACAAGGTGGACCTGCCCGCCGCCGAGCCCGAGCAGGTGAAGCAGCAGATCGAGGACGTCATCGGCATCGACGCCTCCGAGGCCATCATGGTGTCGGCCAAGACCGGCCTTGGCATTCCCGACGTGCTGGAAGCCGTCGTCACCAGGCTACCGCCGCCCCAGGGCGATCGCGACGCGACGCTGAAGGCGCTCCTGGTCGACAGCTGGTACGACGTCTATCTCGGTGTGGTGGTGCTGGTGCGCATCGTCGACGGCGTGCTGAAGAAGGGTAACCGCATCCGCATGATGGGCACCAACGCCGCCTACGACGTCGAGCGCGTCGGCTTCTTCACGCCGAAGATGGTCAATGTCGACGAACTCGGCCCCGGCGAGGTCGGCTTCATCACCGCCGCCATCAAGGAAGTGGCGGACACCCGCGTCGGCGACACCATCACCGACGACAAGCATCCGGTGGCGGACATGCTGCCGGGCTTCAAGCCGGCAATCCCGGTGGTATTCTGCGGCCTGTTCCCGGTCGATGCCGACGACTTCGAGACGCTGCGCGCGGCGATGGGCAAGCTGCGGCTCAACGACGCCAGCTTCTCGTTCGAGATGGAAACCTCCGCCGCGCTCGGCTTCGGCTTCCGCTGCGGCTTCCTCGGCCTGCTGCATCTCGAGATCATTCAGGAACGGTTGTCGCGCGAGTTCGACCTCAACCTGATCGCGACCGCGCCCAGCGTCATTTACAAAATGCATCTCACCGACGGGCAGGAGATCGAGATTCACAATCCGATCGACATGCCGGACGTGGTGAAGATCGCCGAGATCGAGGAGCCGTGGATCGAAGCCACGATCCTTACGCCCGACGAATACCTCGGCAGCGTGCTGAAGCTGTGCCAGGAGCGGCGCGGCGTACAGAAAGAACTCACCTACGTCGGCACCCGCGCGATGGTGAAATACGAACTGCCGCTCAACGAAGTGGTGTTCGATTTCTACGACCGGCTGAAATCGGTGTCGAAGGGCTACGCCTCGTTCGACTATCACTTGACCGACTATCGCGCCGCCGACCTCGTCAAGATGCAGATCCTCGTCAACAACGAGCCGGTCGATGCGCTGTCAATGCTGGTGCATCGCACCCGCGCCGAAGGCCGCGGCCGTGCCATGGTCGAGAAGATGAAAGAGCTGATCCCGCCGCACATGTTCCAGATCCCGATTCAAGCGGCGATCGGCGGCAAGGTGATCGCGCGCGAGACCGTGCGCGCGCTGCGCAAGGACGTCACCGCGAAATGCTACGGCGGCGACATCACCCGCAAGCGCAAGCTTCTGGAGAAGCAGAAGGAAGGCAAGAAGAAGATGCGGCAGTTCGGCAAGGTCGACATCCCGCAGGAAGCCTTTATCGCCGCGCTCAAGGTCGATGGCTGACGCTTCTCTTCGCGCCCGCTGCGCGATGGTGATCCGCCCTTCTTCACCTGCGACCAAATGTAACGCGTTTGTCTGCACAACGGCATTGCACCGTTACGCTTAACCTTGCCTGCTCCGGGGAACTCATCCAAGCTGTTCGTTCGAAGCAAAAACGAACTGGGAGGCACCCATGAAATTTTCGCACCGCGCGATCGTCGCGGCCACTTTATCCGTTTCGTTGCTGACGGGCGGAGCCGCGCTGGCGCAGCAGTCCGACCAGCCGCTGAAGATCGGCGTGATGACTGATTTCGGCTCGGTCTATTCCGACATCGGCGGCGCCGGTAATGTCGAAGGCGCCAAAATGGCCATCGAGGAATTCGGCGGTACCATGTTCGGCAAGCCGATCGAACTGGTCACTGCCGATCCGCAGATGAAGGCCGACATCGCCGCCAATATCGCGCGCAAATGGTACGAGGCCGAAAACGTCGACATGATCATCGACCTGCCGACGTCGGCGACCGCGCTCGCCGCGATGGAGATGTCGAAGCGCTACGAAAAGATCATGATCATCACCGACGCGGCGAGTTCGGACATCACCGGCAAGTCGTGTTCGCCCTACACCGCGCACTGGACCTACGATACCTATTCCAACGCCCACACCGTCGGCAGCGCCGTGGTCAAGCAGGGCGGCGATAGCTGGTTCTTCATCACCGCCGACTATCTGTTCGGCCATTCTATCGAACGCGACGTCAGCGAGGTGGTGAAGGCAGCCGGCGGCAAGATCCTCGGCAGCGCGCGGCATCCGCTCAATACCTCGGACTTCTCCTCGTTCCTGCTCCAGGCGCAAGCCTCGAAGGCCAAAATCATCGGCCTCGCCAATGCCGGCGGCGACACCATCAACGCCATCAAGCAAGCTGCCGAATTCGGCATCGTTGCCGGCGGCCAGAAGCTCGCAGGCATCGTGATGTTCATTTCCGACATCCACAGCCTTGGCCTGAAGATGTCGCAGGGCCTGATCATCACCGAAGCCTATTATTGGGACCAGAATGAACGCACTCGCGCTTTCGGCAAGAAGTTCTTTGAGCGGATGAAGCGGATGCCGTCGATGAATCAGGCGGCGACCTACAGCGGAACCTTGCACTACCTGAAAGCCGTGAAGGCCGCAGGTACACGCGATACCAAAGCGGTGCTCGCCAAGATGCGTGAAATGCCGGTGCGCGATGCCTTCACCGACAACGGCTATCTGCGCGAGGACGGCCGCATGGTGCACAGCATGTTGCTGCTCGAAGTGAAGAAGCCGGAAGAGTCGAAGTATCCGTGGGACTACTACAAGATTCTCGCCGAGGTCCCTGGCGACCAGGTCTTCCGCCCGATGAAGGACGGCGGCTGCCCGCTGATCAAATAGACAGCGCGTACCAAACGTTCCGACATCGACAATCAAAGCGAAACGCGGCGCGCATCATGCGTGCCGCGTTCAGTATGTTTGGCCTTCCTCCTGCGACTTGACATCCTCGCCGTGCACATCGACGTTGCGACGATTGCGAATCAATTCAGTCGCACAGCCAATCCAGGAGGGCATGATGCCTTACAAATTCGAGATCTATCGCGACAAGAAAAACGAATTTCGTTTTCGCTTTGTCGCGCCGAACGGCGAGAAGATGTTCGCGTCGGAAGGCTACGTCAGCAAAGCGTCGGCCAAGAGCACCATCAAGTCGATCGTCAAGCACGTCTCCGCCGCTGCCGTCGATGATATCTCGAGCGCCAAGGCGGCCACTGCCGCGCCGAAATCGAAGAAGAAGGTGAAAGCCAAGAAGGCGCCGAAAGCCAAGAAGGCGACCAAGGCCAAGCGCGGCAAGAAGGCTCGCCGCTAAGCAATAGTGGAGGCGCCTCTCTTCAAGGCGTCATCGCCACGACGTGCGGGCGACGGACATGGTTTTAACCATCTCCGTCACCCGTCGCTTGGGATGCGGAGCTTGAGCCAAGTCCGATCGTCGCATCCTCCATCCAGCGTCGAACGAAGTCAGGTCTGATGCCCGATTTTCTCGTCGTTGCGAGGAGCGATAGCGACGAAGCAAGCCAGAGGCCGAGAAGAACAGCTGGTTAACGCTTCTTCGTCCGCTTCACCGTCTTCTTCGCTGATCGTTTGGTCGCCGTCCTGGTGCGCGCCGCGGCGTGACGCTTGCGGGTTACCGCAGCCTTCTTCGCTGCTGTCGAGCGCGTAGCAGAATGGCGCTTTCGTGTTGTCGAGGCCTTCTTGGCCGAGGCGGAACGCGCCTTCGCCGGACGCCGTGCGGCCGCCTTGCCGCCGCGCGGACCGCCAATCCGTCCGCCTTTCTTCGCAGCAACCTTGGTGTCACGCACGCCGCGGCCGGAGCCGCTCTTGTTGCCACCGCCGCTCTCCTTGTTGACGGTGGCCCAGGCACGCCGCTCGGCTTCCTTCTTTCTGACGCCGCGGTCTTCGTAGCCTTCTTCGATATGTTCGGCCTTGCGCTTCTGCTTGTCGGTGTAAGTCGATTTGTCACCGCGTGGCATGATCGTCGTCCATATTGTTGCGGATGAAGTCGCAACGTCTGGATGCGCCGACAGTTCCGGTCGGCCACACTTCCGACAGGTCGAATAACCGGAAGGCAAT
>JAFKKL010000259.1 GCA_017305595.1 Hyphomicrobiales bacterium
TAAAGGCATTCGAAGTAGGCAGTGCAGTTGGTCATGAACAGCGCGACGCGGTCGCCGGGCGCGACGCCGTATCGCTTCGCAAGATGCGCGCCCACCGCCGCCGCGCGTCGGGCGAAGGTGAGATAATCCGCGTCGACGCGCGATCCCGTCAGCAGCGCGGGCGCATCCGGACGCAGATGCGCACTCGCCGCCAGCCACTCGGCCATATTCATGATCGACCTCCCGCCGCGTGAACCGGCTTACTTCGCCGGCTCCAGCAACGAGACATAGTTGGCGACCGCCGCGCCGCCCATGTTGAAAATACCGCCCAAGGTCGCGTCCTTGATCTGCATGCCTTCCGGCGCCTGCCCGAGCAGTTGCATCGCAGTGAGCACATGCATCGACACGCCGGTGGCGCCGATCGGATGGCCCTTGGCCTTGAGGCCGCCGGACGGATTGATCGGCAGCTTGCCGTCCTTCTGGGTCCAGCCTTCCTTGATGGCGCGCGCGCCCTGCCCGCGCGGCGTCAGGCCCATCGCTTCGTACTCGATCAACTCGGCGACGGTGAAGCAGTCGTGGGTTTCGACGAACGACAGATCCGACAGCGTGACGCCGGCGGATTGCAGCGCCTGCTGCCACGCCACGGTGCAGCCTTCGAAATTCAGAATGTCGCGCTTCGACATCGGCAGGAAATCCTGCGCGTGTGCGGTGGCGCGGATGTTGACTGCCTTGCCCATCGTCTTGGCGGTCTCAGAATCGGTCAGCACCAGCGCGGCGGCGCCGTCCGACACCAGCGAACAATCGGTGCGCTTCAGGGGACCGGCGACGAACGGGTTCTTGTCGCTCTCGGCGCGGCAGAACTCGAAGCCGAAATCTTTGCGCATCTGCGCATACGGATTGGCGACGCCGTTCTTGTGGTTCTTGGCGGCAATCATCGCCAGCGCATCGGACTGGTCGCCGTATTTCTGGAAATAGGCCTGCGCGATCTTGCCGAATACGCCGGCGAAACCGGCCGGGGTGTCTCCGTCCTCAGGCAGATAGGACGCGCGCAGCAGGTTCTTGCCGATCTCGGGGCCCGGCGTGCGGGTCATCTGCTCGACGCCAACCACCAGCACGACGCGGGCCGCTCCGGAGCGGATGGCGCGGATGCCCTGATGTACCGCAGCCGAACCGGTGGCGCAGGCGTTCTCCACGCGGGTCGCCGGCTTGAAACGCAGCTTCGGGTCGGCCTGCAACACCAGTGCGGCGGTAAAATCCTGCGCCGAGAAGCCGGCGTTGAAGTGGCCGAGCACGATTTCATCGACGTCGCTGGCGGAGATGCCGGCATCGGCCAGGGCCTCGTTCGCGACGCGGACCACCAGACTTTCCACGGTCTCGGCGTCGAATTTCCCGAACGGCGTATGCGCCCATCCCACGATACTGGCTGTCATGATGATCTTCCTGTCTTTGGCAAAATTGACCCGCCGGCCGCACGATGGAACGACCGCCATGGGTCCGGATTGCGCCGACTATAGCGCATCGGTTCCGCGATAACACACCGGTTTGGGAAATTCTGCCATCCCGCACGGCAAAGCGACGCCCCCGAGCGAGCCGGGCGGTGTTCGCGATCCGGGCAACATCAGCCGACGAACTTGCCGCCCAGTTCATCCTCGATATGGATGCGGATGATGTCGTCAAAGGTCTTTTCGGCGGTGGTGAAGCCCAGTTTCAGCGCACGTACGGTGTCGAACTGGCGCGGCCAGCCGTCGACGATGCCGATGATCGCAGGATCGGGCTCACGACGGATTCGCGCCGTGACGTTCTTTCCCGCCACCCGCTCCAGCGCGGCGACCTGCTCGCCCACCGTCGCCGCCAAGCCCGGCATGCTCAGGCTACGGCGCGGCCCCATCGCGGCGGTGTCCATGGTGCCCGCGTGAAGCAGGAAGCCGACCGCTGAACGTGGTGAGGCGTGCCAGTGGCGCACGTCTTCGGAGACCGGCAGCACCGCGCCCTCGCCCGCCAGCGGTTCCCGGATGATGTTAGAGAAGAAGCCGGACGCTGCCTTGTTGGGCTTGCCGGGGCGCACGCAAATCGTCGGCAGACGAATGCCGATGCCATCGAGAAATCCCTTGCGGGTGTAATCCGCGATCAGCAATTCACAGATTGCTTTCTGCGTGCCGTAGCTCGTCAGCGGCGTGAGGAAGAATTCGTCGCCAATCTTATCGGGGAACGGCGCACCGAACACCGCCACCGACGAAGTGAACACCAATCGCGGCTTGTAGCCGCTGCCGACCGCGCGGATAGCATCGATCAGGTAGCGGGTGCCGTCGAGATTGATGCGATAGCCCTTGTCGAACTCCACTTCGGCCTCGCCGGACACGATGGCGGCGAGATGGAAGATGACATCGGGCCGCTCTGCGACCAGGGGCGCAGCGGTGCCGGGATCGGCAAAGTCGCTGGTGACGAGCTTGGTCGGGATCGTATTCCCGGCCGGGTTTTGCGGCGCGACGACGTCCTGCAATGTCAGGCGCGTGATCTCGCGGTTGCCGAGTCGCCCATCGTGAACCAGCCGTTCGGTCAATTTGCGGCCAACCATGCCGGCCGCGCCGAGAACGAGAATGTGCAAGACCCAGACTCCTTAGTGTTCTTGATATTATCGATATTGCGGCGTGTGGGTCTGCAATATCACTCCTTCACAGCGCCTGTCATGGCCGAGACGTAATGTTCGACGAAGAAGGCGTAGAGGATGACCAGCGGCAGCGAGCCGACCAGTGCGCCCGCCATCAGCGAACCCCATTTGTAGATGTCGCCGTCGACGAACTCGTTGACGATCGCCACCGGCACCGTCTTGTTCGGCGTCGATTGCAGAAAGGTCAGCGCGTAGATGAACTCGTTCCAGCATAGCGTGAAGGAGAAGATGAACGCGGAGATCAAGCCGGGCACCGCGAGCGGAATCACGATCTTGATCAAAATCTGCCAGCGCGAGGCACCGTCGATCAGCGCGCATTCCTCCAGCTCGTATGGGATCGTCTTGAAGTACCCCATCAGCAGCCAGGTCGAGAACGGGATCAGCAAGGTCGGATAGACCAGGATAAGTGACAGCGGCGAGTCGAACAGGCCATAGGCCTGGATCACTGACGCCAGCGGAATGAACAGGATCGACGGCGGTACCAGATAGGCGAAGAAGATCAGCACGCCGACGGCGTCGCCGCCCTTGAAACGCAGCCGCACGATGGCATAGGCCGAAAGCACGCTGGCGATGATCGACAATGTCGTGGCGCACGCCGCGACATACATCGTATTCCACAACCAACGTGGATACTCCGTCTCGAACAGAAGTTTGGTGATGTGCTTGAGCGTCGGATGGATCACCCAGAACGGGTTGTAATTCTCCATGTCGATCAACTGCTCGTCGGGTTTGATCGACGTCAGCCCCATCCAGTAGAACGGGAACAGCAGCACGATGAGAATGATGAACAGCGGCAAATAGAGCGTCACCAGCCGGCGCGGCAGGCTTTCGAGATAGCTCATGCCCTCGCTGTCGTCACTCTTGACGACGGCAGCGGCGGCTTGAACCGCGGTTTTAGCCTGATCCTGGGCGTGAGTGGCTGCTGTCTCAGTCATTGTCCGATCCTTGCTGCCACTTGCGGCGCTGCATGCCGAACCACGAGATCGCGATGGCGGCCAGCAGGAACGGAATCATCGCCGTCGCAATCGCCGCGCCCTCGCCCAGCCGGCCGCTGAGAATGCCGCGCTGGTAGCTCAGCGTCGCCATCAGGTGCGTCGCATTCACCGGACCGCCGCGGGTCAAGGCCCACACCAGTTGGAAGTCGGTAAAGGTGAACAGCACCGAGAACGTCATCACCACCGCGATGATCGGCGTCAACAGCGGATAGGTGATGTAGCGGAAGCGCTGCCAGTCGGTGGCGCCGTCCAGCGTCGCGGCTTCATAGAGCGATGGCGACACCGTCTGCAAACCGGCCAGCAATGTGATCGCGACGAAAGGCACGCCGCGCCAGATGTTGGCGAAGATCACGCTGGCGCGCGCCATGTTGGGATCGCCGAGAAAATTGATGTTATGATCTATGAGGCCAAGCTTAATCAGCGACCACGACACGATCGAGAACTGGGCATCGTAGATCCACCAGAATGCAATCGCAGACAGCACCGTCGGAACGATAAAGGGAACCAGCACGATCGCGCGAATGATCGCCTTGAACGGCATGTGCCGGTTCAGCAGCAGCGCGAGGTAAAGCCCGACCGCGAATTTGATGGCGCTGGCAATGATCGTATAGAGCAGCGTGTTGAAGACCGAGAGCCAGAAGATGCTGTCGCTCCACAGCCACTCATAATTCTCTAGTCCGATGAAGATTCCGGTGCGGCCGATGCGTTCGTCGGTAAAACTCATCCAGACGCCGAGCCCGAGCGGATAGGCGAGAAACAGAATGAGGAACGCCGCTGTCGGCAACATGAACCACAGTGCCAGCCAGTTCCGATTGGTGCGCAGTCGCTCCCACAGCGATCTGGTGTCCTTGTAGACCGCCTGCGCCGGCATCGATGTCTGCATCGTGGTCATTCAGTTCCAGCTCCGGCCGAACGAAAATCAAACCAGCGCTCTCACGCTGATGCAGCTTACCCTCGCCCCGATCAACGAAATGCCGGCGCGGACGATCCGCACCGGCATTGTTCCGTTTAACCGCGGAAGATGCGCTTGGCGTTGCGCTCCGCCGAGGCCATAGCCGTTTTGACGTCTTCGCGGCCGGTGGCGTAATTCGCGAACATGTCGACCACGACGAAATCCGCGATTGCGGCAGCCGCCGCCTCGCCCATCTTGCCGGCACCCGCCGGCGTATTCGCGGTCTGCGCCACGTCGCGATACGGCGTGTTCTTCGGATCGGCAGTCCAGATCGGGTTCTTTTCGTAATCCAGCAGGAATGGTGACAGATAACCCTGCGCCGCCTCAACCCACGGATTGAACTGTGACGGTTCAAGCATAAAGGCCGTGAACGCCTTGCAGGCCTGCGGGAACTTGGTGAAGTTGTAAACCAGGATCGGGAAGCCGAGATGCAGTTCGCGTGTCTTGCCGTCGACGCCCGGCGGCAGATGCGCGTGATTCATGTCTTCGGCGATCTGCGGGTTTTCCTTCTTCGCCGCAACATAGATCGAAATGCCGTTGACGGTGAGATGGAGCTGTCCGGCCAGGAACGCCTTGTTGTTGTTGCTGTCGTTCCACGACGCCGTGCCGGGCACGAAGTTTTCGTAGAGCTGCTTGACGTATTCGAGCGCCTTGGCAGTCTCCGGCGAGTTGATCACGACCTTGTTGTCTTTGTCGATAAGATTGCCGCCATGCGCCCACAGCGCCCAGTGCAGCCAGCCGTTGGCGTCACCCGAGGCGTGGCCGAGCGCCATGCCGGCCGGCGTGTTGTTCTTCTTCATGCCTTTG
Source organism: Hyphomicrobiales bacterium (assembly GCA_017305595.1). Lineage (GTDB taxonomy): Bacteria > Pseudomonadota > Alphaproteobacteria > Rhizobiales > Xanthobacteraceae > 62-47. The sequence goes on from JAFKKL010000259.1 coordinate 5,402, forward strand.
ACGAGATCGAGAAAACCGCCGAGATCCTTCGGGAAGGTCTTGTGGCCGGCAGCTTCGGCGGCCTTCACCCGGTAGTTCACAAGTCCGCCGGTCGCCGCCACCGGAATGCCGATCCACTTGCCGTTCAGCATGCCGTACGCCTTGCCGGATTCAGCCCATCCGCCGCACTTCTTGGCGAGATAATCGGCAACGTCGGTCATGTCGGTGCATTTGGTCGGGAACAGGAACGGCAGCGAATACAGGCCCCACACCAGATCGAGGCCCTGCCCGGTGTTCGCCGCGACCGACGCCTTCGGCTGGATATCATCATACGCTTCGTTGGAAACGTTGATGGTAATGTTGTTGGCCTTCTGGAAGGCGTCGACGATTTTCATGAAAGCGACGTCTTCGGCTTCAACGAAACGCTTCCAGCGCAGCAGGTTGATCTTGGCGCCGGCTTCCGGCTTCCATGGCGAAGTTTGCGCCCAGGCCTTGGCGTAGCCGAGCAACTGCTCGCTCGACATCGTGGCGGCGGCGGCCAACATTGTTGCACCGCCTTTGAGCAGCGAACGCCGGTCGGTGATAAAATTGCTCATCGTCTTCTCCCTGCCTTTGTTTGTAATTATGGACGTCCCTCAAACCCCGATCATTGTCGTCTTTGTTTATTATCTATTGCCGGTTAAGCCGGATCATAAGCGCCGGCCTGTATCCTTGTCGAACAGATGCGCCACCTCCGCGCGCGGCCGAAGATGAATCTTGTCGCCGGGCGCAACCTGATGGCGATCGCGAAACACCGCGATCAATTCCTGCGAACCGATCCGCGCGACGATCTGCGTTTCCGATCCTGTCGGCTCCACCACCGCGACCTCGGCTTCGATGCCATCGCTGGCGAGGTCGAGATGTTCCGGGCGCACGCCGTAAACCACCGGCCGACCATCGGAGGTGGCAGGCGCAGCATGGATCGGCAGACGACTGCCATTTTCTGTCTCAACGTAAGGCTGGCCGCCATTCACTTTGAGGTGTCCGTTTAGAAAATTCATCGCCGGCGAGCCGATAAAACCCGCGACAAACTGGTTCTCGGGCTGATCGTACAATTCAAGCGGCGACCCGATCTGCTCGACGATGCCGTCATGCATCACCACGATCTTGTCGGCCATGGTCATGGCTTCGATCTGGTCGTGAGTGACGTAGACTGTTGTGGTCTTGAGTCGCTGATGCAGTTCCTTGATCTCGGTGCGCATCGCCACGCGCAACTTGGCGTCAAGGTTCGACAGCGGTTCGTCGAAGAGAAACACCTGCGGATCGCGCACGATGGCGCGACCCATCGCGACGCGTTGACGTTGGCCACCGGACAACTGCCGCGGATAGCGATCCAGCAGCGGCGTCAGATCGAGAATCTCTGCCGCCTTCTTCACACGCGTGGAAATGTCGCCCGCTTGCGCATTCCGTAGCTTCAGCGAAAAGCCCATGTTCTGGGCAACCGTCATGTGCGGATAGAGCGCGTAGTTCTGGAACACCATCGCGATGTCGCGTTCCTTCGGCTGCACGTTGTTCACAACGCGGTCGCCGATCGCGATCGTTCCGGAGGTGATGTTTTCCAAGCCGGCCAGCATCCGCAGCAATGTCGATTTGCCGCAACCGGAAGGACCGACCAAAACAACGAAAGCGCCGTCCTCGATCGGAATGCTCACGCCGTGCAGAACTTCGAATCCGCCAAAGGATTTACGCACGTCGCTAATCTGCACCGACGCCATCGTTTCCATTCCCTCACGTTTCGGCGTTGTACGGCGGAAACCGTCGCGGCTCTGTTCTCAACTTTCATTGCGAAAGCTGAATGGGGGCATTGTCCCTAGTTGGGCGCCATTATCAATGCGGTGGTAGCGCTGTCAATAATCATTTAATCATTCGAACGGCTATGCTATCAGCACGTCATGGCGAGGGCGCGGACCAGTTCCGGGAAAGTCAGACTCACTGAAGTCGCGAAACTCGCGGGCGTCAGCCCGATCACCGCGTCACGTTTCTTTCGCAATCCCGAAGCA
>JAFKKL010000260.1 GCA_017305595.1 Hyphomicrobiales bacterium
CTCGGAAGCGGTCAAGGAAGCCGCGCTTGCGGTCGGCAAACGCGCCATCCATATGTAATCAACTCCGGTACTCCGCCGGAGTGGAGTGCCGTGTCGATGCGACGCCTGCTGCAACCGGTCTGGTTTCTGCTCGCGCTGATTTTCCTCGTTGAGGCGTGGCTGTGGGATCACCTCCAGCCGGTCGTCGCGCGCGTGGTGGCGTGGATTCCGCTGCGCGAGATCAAGGCCTGGATCGCCGAGAAGATCGAACACCTGTCGCCACCGCTGACTTTGATCGTGTTCCTGATCCCGGCAGCGCTGCTGTTCCCGCTGAAGGTCGCCGGCCTCTGGCTGCTGGCGCATCACTACTGGTTCAGCGCGATGGCGGTGGTGGTGTTCGCGAAGCTGATGGGCGTCGGCGTCGCCGCCTTCATCTTCGACGTGACGCGGCCGAAGCTGTTGCAGATGGCGTGGTTCAAGTGGGTCTATGAGACCGTGCTGATGATCCGCGCCAAGGCCCACGCGCTGGTGGCGCCGGTGATGACGCGGATCAAGGCCAGGCTGCGGTGGCTGCGCGCCGGATCGTCCTCGCGCTGGGTGCGCATGATCCAGCGCATCCGCCATCGCGTGCAATCGGCGCGGTAGCAAAGATCGTCGTCCCCGCGCAGGCGGGGACCCAGAATCCCTGACAGCAGTTGTTCTGAATAACGATCCCAGTCGATGGAGCCGAGCCGCTGCGGAGTCTGGGTCCCCGCCTGCGCGGGGACGACGTCGAGATTATTGAAGCGCCTCGCGTCGGTGGTGACGCGAGTTACGCCTGCAAACAGCGCTACATCAGATGCACCGCGTGCGGTGCGAACAGGCCGATGGCGGTGAAGGCGATGCCGGCAAGCATCAACAGGCCCGCGCCCCAGCCCAGCACCATCATGCCGGTGATGATCGTTGCCGACGCCAGCACGATAGCGATCTGGAAGGCGGCCGAGGCCACTTCGAAGTGATGATACTTCGCCATCGCCAGGTCGCGGGCGTGTTCGGCATGCTTGGCGCGTTCGGCCAGTTGCTTGCGGCCTTCGCCGGTGTCCGGCTCGTCGTCGTAGCGTGCGGCGGTCTTCTGCCAGCTTTCGATGCGCTTCGTCAGCGCGGTTTTAACCGCCGGATCGGTTGTGGCGTCGGCCTGCACCTGGAGGGCTTCGGCGGCGGTCTTCACCGTGGTGAGGCGCACGCTCTTGGCTTGAAAAAATGCCCACAGGTTGGCGGCGGCGACGTTCTCGCTGATCGATTCGGTCTGCGCGCCCTTGCCCAGCGTTTCCGAGAGCGCGAGGCACAGCGCGATGACGGCAATCAGCAACGCGATCTTCTTGTTCGAGCCGGACGCATGTTCGGCGTGCTCGGCGTGTTCCATGCTTTCGTGGGCGCTCATTGGCGGTTTCCGTTGATGAAAGGGCGCGCACGATCCATCCGAGCGCCCGGCATCCGCAAGAGGGGCGATACTCACTTCGGGCGAAATATTTTCGCTGTGATCGGAAATCCGCAGCTCGACCCGGGCCGCATCAGGCGCGGGGGTGCGCCGTCTTGTAGACCTCGAGCAGCCGCTCGGTATCGATGCCGGTATAGACCTGGGTGGTCGAGAGCGAGGCGTGGCCGAGCAATTCCTGAATGGCACGCAGGTCGCCGCCGCGGCCCAGCAGATGCGTCGCGAAAGAGTGGCGCAGCGCGTGCGGGGTGGCGCTGTCCGGCAGGCCGAGGCCGCCGCGCAGCCGTGCCATGGCGAGCTGGATGATGCGCGGGCTCAACGGTCCACCGCGCGCGCCGACGAAGATCGGCCCGTCCGCCGGTAGCGGATGCGGGCACATCGCCACGTACTCCTGAATCAGTGTCAGTACGTTTTGCAGCACCGGCACCATGCGGGTCTTGTTACCCTTGCCGAGAACGGTGAGGGTGTCGCCCTTGCCGGGCAGCGGCACGTCGCGTTTCTTTAAGCCAAGCGCCTCCGAGATACGCAGCCCCGAGCCGTAGAGCAGCGCCATCACCGCGGCATCCCGCGTCAGCACCCATTGCTCGCGATCCTCGCCGGCGCGGATGTCGGCGTCGGCCAGCAGCTTCGCCGCCGTCACGCCGATCGGCTTCGGCAGGCTCTTGCCGATCTTCGGCGCGCGGATCGCCGACAGTGCGCCGACCTTGCCGCGCCCCTCGCGTTCGAGGAAGCGGCCGAACGAACGGAGCCCCGCGAGCGAACGCATCAAGGAGCGGCTGCCGATATCGTCGGCGCGCCGCGCCGCCATGAAAGCGCGGACGTCGCTGGCCTCCAGCGCGGCGAAATGCGCCAGCGTCACCTGCTCGCCGCGATGATCAGCCAGAAAGCCGAGGAACTGGCGCAGATCGCGCGCATAGGCTTCCTGCGTCTTCGGCGACAGCCGCCGTTCGGAGCGCAGATAGGCCTGCCAGTGCACCGCCTCCGCGAGCAGCTTCGGCACGGCGCAGGGGAGTTCGAACAGGGCTGTGTCGGCGGCTGGTTTCGCCATAGTCTGCGGCCTCGAATCGTTTTTCACTATATCGCCTGAGCAGTATTTATCCTTCGCTAACCGCCGACGCATCGACCGTTCACCGCCGCAATCCCAGCCATCAGGCTCGCGCATCGTCGATGTGCTGGTGCCGGTGGCGCTCGACCGTGCCTATTCCTATCGCGTGCCGCGCGGGCTCGACCTGAAGCCCGGCGATGTCGTCAGTGTTCCGCTCGGCGCGCGCGAGGTGACGGCGGTGGTGTGGGCCGAAAACCACAATCCCGATCCGCGCCTGCATAACCGGCTCAAGGACATCTCGGAACAGATCGACGTGCCGCCGTTGCGCGCGGAACTGCGCACGCTGGTGGACTGGGTCGCCAATTACACGCTGTCGCCGCGCGGCATGGTGTTGCGCATGACCCTGCGGATGGGCGAGCATCTCGGACCGGAGCGGGTGCGCGCCGGCGTGCGGCTGGTCGGGCCGCCGCCGCAACGGATGACGCCCGCGCGCCGCCGCATCATCGAATGCCTCAGCGACGGTCTGCTGCACGGCAAGTCGGACGCGGCGCGCGAAGCCGGCGTCAGCGTCGGCGTGATCGATGGCCTCGTGGACGAGGGCACCTTAGCGGTGGAGCCGCTGCCGAAGCCACCCGCGCCGCCGGCGCCGGACCCGACATTCGTGGAGCCGGACTTTTCGCCCGATCAGCAAGTCGCCGCGCAGACGCTGCGCGAACTTGCGGCGGGCGAGGCGTTCAAGGTGGCGCTGCTCGACGGCGTCACCGGCTCCGGCAAGACGGAAGTGTATTTCGAGGCGGTGGCGGAAACGGTACGGCGCGGCAAGCAGGTGCTGATCCTGATGCCGGAGATCGCGCTCACCGGGCAATTCCTCGACCGCTTCGCGCAACGTTTCGGCGTGAAGCCGATCGAGTGGCATTCGGAACTGACGCCGCGCACCCGCGCGCGCAACTGGGCGGCGATCGCGGCCGGCGAAGCGCATGTCGTGGTCGGCGCACGTTCGGCGCTGTTTTTGCCCTATGCGAATCTTGGTTTGATCATCGTCGATGAAGAGCACGATCAGGCCTATAAGCAGGGCGACGGCGTGCATTATCACGCCCGCGACATGGCGGTGGTGCGCGCACACATTGCGAAAATCTCCATCGTGCTGGCGTCTGCCACGCCGTCGGTCGAAACCGAGGTGAACGCGCGCAAGGGGCGCTATACGCGCGTGCCGTTGCCGTCGCGGTTCGGCGGCCAGCACATGCCGCAGATCGAGGCCATCGACCTGCGCCGCGCGCCGCCGCCGCGCGGGCGGTTCATCTCGCCGCCTTTGGCGGAAGCGATTCAATACGCGGTGGAGCGGCGTGAGCAGGCGCTGCTGTTTCTCAACCGGCGCGGTTATGCGCCGCTGACGTTATGCCGCGCCTGCGGCCATCGTTTTTCCTGCAACATCTGCGATGCGTGGCTGGTCGATCACCGCTTCCGGCAGCGGCTGGTGTGTCATCACTGCGGCTTCTCGATTCCGCGCCCGCATCAATGCCCGCATTGCGGCGCGGAGGAATCGCTTGCCGCCATCGGTCCCGGCGTCGAGCGCTTGCAGGAAGAAGCCGCCGCGCTGTTTCCCGACGCGCGCACCATGGTGCTGTCGAGCGATCTCATTACCTCGATCGAGACCATGCGCGCGGAGTTGAACGCGATCGCGGAAGGCCGCGTCGATATCATCATCGGCACGCAACTGGTGGCGAAGGGCCACAACTTCCCGCGCCTCAATCTGGTCGGCGTGGTCGACGCGGATCTCGGTTTAAGCAACGGCGATCCGCGCGCGGCGGAGCGCACCTTTCAACTGCTCAATCAGGTGATCGGCCGCGCCGGGCGCGAGCAGGGGCGCGGTGTCGGTTACTTGCAGACCTATCAGCCGGAGCATCCGGTGATGAAGGCGCTGGTCGCGAGCGACCGGCAAGCGTTCTACGACACCGAGATCGAACTGCGCGAGCGCACGCTGTATCCGCCGTTCGGTCGCCTTGCCAGCATGATTATTTCCGCAGGCGATCGTCCGACCGCCGAAGGCTTCGCGCGCAAACTCGCATCCGCCGCACCGCGCGACGAAGCGGTGCAGGTGCTGGGCCCGGCGGAAGCGCCGCTTGCCGTCGTCAAGGGCCGCTACCGTTTTCGGCTGCTGATAAAGTCGGCGCGCGGCGTCGATCTGTCCGGTTACCTGCGCGACTGGCTCGCCGTCGCACCGAAGACCAAAGGCAATCTCAAACTGGAAGTCGACGTCGATCCGCAGAGTTTTTTGTAGAGCGTCGTTGCGGATCGTCGCAACATACTCCCGGTCATCACCGGGCATAGCCGTTCAAAGAACGGCGTCGCTTCGCTCGTCGATGTCCCGGTGATCCACGTGCTTTGCAAAGTGAGCAGGAAGAGCGTGGATGGCCGGGTCAAGCCTGGCCATGACGAATGAGAGGCAACAGTATATGCCACCATGAAAAAGGCCGGTGCGATCAGCACCGGCCTTTTCAACTCAACGCGACTTGAACTCAACGCAACGCTTACGCAACTTCCTTCGCGAAAGGCTCACTGCACTTCCGCGACGACACGGCCGACGCCGCGGCCGGTGAGGCCGATGGCATGCGCGGCGCCCTTGGAGAGGTCGAGCACGCGGCCGCGAATGAATGGTCCGCGGTCGTTGATGGTGACGACGACGCTACGGCTGCCGTGAGTGACCTTCAGCTTGGTGCCGAACGGCAGGGTGCGGTGGGCGGCGGTCATGGCGTGCTGATTGAAGCGCTGGCCGGAGGCGGTCTTGTTGCCGGCCTCGTTGCCGTAATAGGACGCGATCCCCGAGAAACTGCGGCGGCCGGTCGGGCCGATCGACGCATTGGCGTTGAGCCAGGAATTCTCGGCTTTGTGCTTGTGGTGATGATGATGGTGGTGGCTGCGGTGATGCCGGGATTTAGCTGCTGCTGGCGTGATGCTTCCGCCGATCAGGAGAGAGGCGGCGATCAGGGCGATGGTCGTACGTGACCTGTCCAGACGTCGCGGTGCAGACGATTTGGATTGAAGCATTAGGAAATAACCCCTCGATAAAACAAGTATTGCCGCCTTTGCGGCAAGTGAAACCCCCATACCTGTTGGCGGCGGAAGCGTTGGCTGCTTAATAAGGCGTAAAATTGGCGGGAGAGCCAAGCAACGTACGCATGAAATATCTTGTGATGGACTCGGGCCGCCGCGCAAGTTCGTCTGCTTCTTATAGTTAACGTTTTAGTAACCAATTATTATTTGTATCTTTAATAGATAATCCAGCGATTACTGTCATTTTAGAATTCGCTAAGTATTCGCCCGCGCATAATTGTGCGCCGCACGTGTTGCAACAAATCGGATGATTTCGCTCGTGTCCGATGGAACGAATCGCGCGCAGTCTTTTTGCGGTCCAGCCGCGATATCGTCGCGCCGTGGAGGGCCCGCGTCTCTACTCGCCGCGAGACGACAGATTTACTTGCAGGCATGCGACAAACGGCCCCGAACGGCAGACGCAACATCGCGGCCATGTTTGCGGCCGTCATGTTGCGCCTGCGCGCGCGCTATGTTAGCAAAGCCGCGATTTTGACGTCGCCGGGACACTCCGTCCCGGTTAGAAATCGAAGTTTCGCTTGAATTCCAAAGGGTTAGATCGATTGGCGCCGCAATTTCCGGCGACGGTTTCACCCTTGCGAATTCGACAGCTTAAAGAGCGCGCGAGTGGCAGCAGAAGATCAACCCGTTTCCGGCGTAGCCGGTCGCTATGCGATGGCTTTATTTGAGCTGGCGCGCGACGAAAAATCCGTCGACGCCGTCAAGGCCGACCTCGACAAGTTCGATGCGATGCTGGCCGAGAGCCAGGATCTGAACCGGCTGGTTCGCAGCCCGGTGTTCACCTCCGACATTCAGGGCAAGGCACTCTCCGCCGTGCTGGCGCAGGCGGGCATCACCGGCATCGCCGCCAACTTCCTGAAGTTGCTGACGGCCAATCGCCGCCTCTTCATCATCCGGGACGCGATCACCTCGTTCCGCGCCCTGGTCGCCAAGTTCAAGGGTGAAGCCACCGCCGACGTCACCGTCGCGGAAGCGCTCAATGACAAGAATCTCGACAGCCTCAAGGCCGCGCTGAAGGCGGTGACCGGCAAGGATGTCGTTCTCAACGTGAAGGTCGATCCGTCGATCATCGGTGGGCTTATCGTCAAGCTCGGCAGCCGCATGGTCGATAGTTCGCTTCGCACCAAACTCAATTCGATCAAGCACGCGATGAAAGAGGCAGGCTGATGGACATCCGCGCCGCGGAAATTTCCGCGATCCTCAAGGACCAGATCAAGAATTTCGGCCAGGAGGCGCAGGTCTCCGAAGTCGGCCAGGTGCTCTCCGTCGGTGACGGTATCGCCCGCGTCTACGGTCTCGACAACGTTCAGGCCGGTGAAATGGTCGAGTTCGAGAACGGCACGCGCGGCATGGCGCTCAACCTCGAAACCGACAACGTCGGTATCGTGATTTTCGGCGCCGACCGCGAAATTAAGGAAGGCCAGACCGTCAAGCGTACCCGCGCCATCGTGGACACGCCGGTCGGCAAGGGTCTGCTCGGCCGCGTCGTCGACGCGCTGGGCAATCCGATTGACGGCAAGGGTCCGATCCAGGCGACCGAGCGCAAGCGCGTCGACGTCAAGGCGCCGGGCATCATTCCGCGCAAGTCGGTGCATGAGCCGATGGCTACCGGCCTCAAGGCGGTGGACGCGCTGATCCCGATCGGCCGTGGCCAGCGCGAACTGATCATCGGTGACCGTCAGACCGGCAAGACCGCGATCGCGCTCGACACCATGCTCAACCAGAATTCGCTCAACGCGACCGGCGACGAGAGCATCAAGCTGT